>JAYSVL010000174.1:0-6572 GCA_043718595.1 Gemmatimonadaceae bacterium | reverse complement strand
CCGCCATCGACACACCGGCGATGAGACCGCCGCCGCCAATCGGCACCACGATCGCGTCCAGCTCGGGCCAATCACGGATCACCTCGAGTCCAAGCGTTCCCTGACCGGCAATCAGTTGCTCGTCATCGAACGGATGGACGTAGGTGAGCCCCTCGTTCGCTACCAGCTCCTTCGCTTTCTCGTTGGCTTCGTCCCAGATGCTCCCGTGCAGCACCACTTCGGCGCCGTACGCACGCGTCGCCGCGATCTTGGCTGGCGTGGCATTGGTGGCCATACACACCACAGCGCGAATGCCGTGAATGCGAGCGGCGAGCGCCACACCTTGCGCATGATTGCCGGCCGACGAGCATACCACGCCGCGCTGTTTGTCCTCGTCGCTCATCTGTGCGAACTTGTTGAGCGGGCCGCGGATTTTGTAACTGCCCACCTTTTGGAAGCATTCCGCCTTCATCCGTACATCGAACCCGGTGCGCTCACTCAGCTGCGCCGAGGTGAGTAGCGGTGTCCAGCGGATGTGCGGCGCGATGCGCGCGCGTGCGGCTTCGTAGTCAGCGAGCGTCAGTGAGAACATGGGGGCAGTCGTCAGCCAAGGTCAGAGGAAATGTCCGACTGACAATGTACGACCACCGTCGCGTGTGCGCTGTTACGAGGGCCACGTGGACGACGACTAGAACGTGGTGCGCAGCCCAAATGTGAGCGTGCGTCCCGCCGTCACGGTGCCGTTGTCTGGCGCACCGCGTTGCACGTTGAGCAGGTTTTCACCGCCGAATTGCGCCGAGATGTCACGTACCAGACGATACGTCATGCTCGCGCGTACACGCGTCACGCCGCTGTATGTCGTCCAGTAGTCGCGCAGGCGGGCGCCCCAGACGTCCTTGTCCTTGCCGGGCTCCGTCGTCGCGAGTGCGCGACCGATGGCTATGCGATCGTAGCCCACCCAATCCGCTGCATGCGTGAGACCCGTTGAAACGGTCCAGCGCGTTGCGTTCCACGTGGCATTGATGCTCGCCGTACGCGCCGGCACATCCAGCATGCGATCGCCAACGCGCAGCTCGCCTCCATAGCCATTCGCCACACGGGCCACGCGACTGTCCGTGAATGTGAAGGCTCCAGCGACGGTCAGACGATCGAACTGCGTGCCCCCCTGCAGTTCCCATCCGCGATTGTCGATCGCGCCGACGTTCTCGAGGATGTAGGAGATCGTTCGTGTCGCCCGGCCATTACCCGTCGGCACGTTGCTGGAGTAGGCGACGGGTTGAATGAGGCCGGAGGCCCGCTGGTCGAAGCGCGTGATATGCAGCGAGAGCGCGCGGCCGAACAACAGGTCGCCGCCAAACTCCGTTCCGGACTGCGACTCCGGCTGCAGCGACCCGACCGACGCCCGCGCCATCCACGTGGTACCACGCACCAAACTGTGCGCAGGACGGATACCGGTACCGTAGGCCGACCGCAGCTTGACCACCGCGTCGCCGAGATCGCGAACGTAGGCGACGCCGACCATTGGCAAGAGTGACACTTGGGCGTTTGGCGCGCCACCGCTGGTGCGCTCGACGCGCCCGCCTGCGGTTAGGAACCATGCGTCATGCCATGCCAGATTCGCCTGCGCTGACACGCCCGCGTTGTTCATCCACGACGTGCGAACCATACTGCCGATTGGCGGTGCGATGGTCGTCGGTTGTGAACGCGTCCCCGTGGATTGTTGCATGCCGTCATTTAATTCTCGCGTGATCGCCTGTTCAGCTGCAAACGTCACATTCAGCGTCGTGCGGTCGCCGACGTCGAAGCGTCCCACCGAGCGAAGTCGCAGCGTGCCGCGATCGGCGCCGCCTCGTGCACGCGCGTAGTCGTACGCCGACGACGCCGGTGTTGGCAGGCCTGCATTGGAGAATCCGCGCAACCGATATCCATCGACGCCCGCGATAACGGTGTTCGTCCAGCGCAATGACGGCATCGTTGCCATCGTGGCGCCAACGGTGTACTGCGACATGTCCTGTCCCGTGGCGCTGTCGCCGGCAAACCGAACGCTATCTGGCCGATATCGGGTAGCCGCACTGTCGCCAGGCGGGGCGGTGAGCGCAGCACCAGACGCGCGGCTCGATCGCTCATTGCTCGCGGCTAACGCCGGTGCCAGTCCGCCGAACAACAAATCGGTGCTTGCGTTCGCTCGCTGCATGGAGAGACGCGCCGTGCCAGTAATAACACTCTTGGCACGCACGACTCGCAGGTCGGCGTCGGCCAACAGGCGTCGCTCCGACGCACCGGGCACATAGGCACCAACCGTGCCGACATTGAGGCCGAGCCCGTAGGTGCGATTGCCGGATCCACCGCGCAACGATGCCGCGTGTTCCTGCACAAATGCGTCGCGCGACACATAGTCTGTCGCCGACAAGCCGGCACTGGTTGACAGCAACAGCACCGGGCCACCGCTGGCACTGCCGTCGTGTCGCGTGAGAATGTTGATCACGCCGCTGATGGCGTCGGCACCGTACAGCGCGGCGCCTTGCGGACCACGAATCACTTCCACCCGATCAACGCGCGCCGGATCGAGTTGGGTGACGAGCAGCGGATTCGCCACTTCGATGCCGTCGAGATAGATCTTTGGCGTTGTCACACCAAACGAACTCGCCCCACGGATACTGCCGTACCGCGCGGACACGGAGCCCGCACTGTTTGCCCACGTCCACAGTCCTGGCACGGCCAGATTAAGTGCTTCACCAAGCGACGTCGCACGCTGCCGAGCGAGTGTTGCACCTTCAATGACATCAAGCGCGAATGGCGACCCACGCTGTGATGCACCGTCGGGCGTTCCGGTCACCACGACGCGATCAAGGACACTCGCGCGTCGCGTATTTGCCGCTACGTCGAGCCCCACCGTCGCGCGCGAGGGCGCGAGCACAATCTGCGATGTGCCAACAATGATGGAGCGCAACGAGGTGCCGGTCAGCAATGTTTCCAGCACGGCGCCGATGGGCACACGATCGAGCGCCAGACATACCCGTCTCTCGCGTGGCAGTAACTCGTTGCTGTACGAGAGTTCGAGCTTGGCTTGGGCCGCGGCAAACTCCAGCGCCTCGCGAATGGATTTGTCGGCGAACCGCACGGTCACCACGCGATCGAGTGGCGAACCCCAGAGCGACGAGCGATCGGCGACGGACACCTTGGAGATACATGTGAGATCGTCTACGTCGCTCCGCCGGGTTGACAACGGCGCTGCGTCGTTCGCCGTGAACGCGATGCCCGCACGCACGGACGTCGCGGGTGCGATCGTGCTGCTGATCGCGCCCGCGACGAGAAACCGCCGCACTGCGTGGGATGCCTGCATGCGTGTTAAGGCGTCGCGCCGCGTCCCGCCGGTTGAAGGAAAACTGTGTCACCACGTTGCACGACATCGGCGCCGAGCATCAACGCAATCCACTGCACCGTGGCCGTCGCCGAGTCTGTTGGGCTCGAGCCGGTCAACGTGCGGCTGGCTAACACCGAATCGGCTACCCGCAGTTCGATGCCATACCAGCGTTGCATGTCCGCTTGCACGTCGGACAGTGGCGTGTCACGGTACGAGAGACGTCCACGCGTCCACGACACATCCTCCGCCGTTACCGTACCCCGTGTCACGGCGACCGTGCCGTGACGCAGCGCACCACGATCACCGGCTCGCAATTCCACGGCGGTTGACGCACTAGACGACGAGTCACGCATCATCACGATCCCGTGTGTCACCGCCACCGATACCCCACCGGCGGCATCGGTGCTGACGGCGAACGCTGTACCGATGTCATGGATCTGCGCGCCCTTAGCGTGGACAGTGAACGGCAGCGTTGCGTCGTGCTGGACATCAAAGTAGGCAGCGCCGTCAAGCGTCACCTCACGCGTGCGGCGGCCATAACCGGCAGCAACGGTGAGCCGCGAGCCAGGCGCGAGGACTACGCGTGTGCCATCGGACAATGTGAGCGAATCGCGTTGTCCAACTTTTGTGGTGATGTCGCGCGCTGCCATCGTCGTGTCACCAGCAGCAGACCACCGCGACGTGCCAACGTACAATGCGAGCGCGGCCGCAGTCGCCAACGCCCCACCACGCCATCCGAGCCAACGATTCGTTACGACACGAGGCGCGGTGGGAGTAACATTGCGCGGCGCCCCGCCACGAATCACCGTGAGGCGCGGTGCTGCACTCGTCTCCGCCTCAGCGGCTATGCGGGCGCGAACCGCCGAGAGTGCACGCTCTACATGGAGCTCCCGTGTGACGCCAGCGTCAGCGCTCGATGCAATGCGCGCCGCATGTTCGTCTACCCGGGCCAGCAGCTGGGCGTCGTCTGGATGACTGGCAACCCATGCGGCAACCGCGCTCGCCTCGGCTGGATCACAGTCACCCGCGAGCCAGCGAGCGATCGCGTCCCAGTCGGCGTTTGAGTGCTTGGGTGGCTGCTCAGATTCGTTCTGCATGACCTGTGAACACGGATGCCTTTCCCCACCCTACCCCACGCGGCTGGGGCGTGACCTGTGTAGTATCTGTAGTAGTATATCAGACGTCCGTCGCCGCGGGACTCCCGCCGCCTCCTGCACTCGTCCCTCCCACACCGCTTCGTGACCGATCGTGACCTGCTGGCCCGGCTCCGAGAGGGCGATCACGCGGCGTTCGACGAGATCTTTCGCCAATGGTACGAACCGGTCGTCCGGTCGGCCAACCGGGTCCTGCACGATCCGGGCGTCGCGGAGGAGCTGTCGCAAGATGTGTTTCTGGAGTTTTGGCGCAGGCGCGAAACACTGGCCCCGGACAGCAGCATTGCCGGATACTTAATGCAGGCGGTGCGCAATCGCGCGCTCAATCATTTGCGCCATCTGCAGGTTCAAAAGAAAAGTGTTGTGTTTGTGGAGGCGTTGTCCGAGCCGGCTGAGCGCGCCGACGCTGCCCTTGAAGGCAACGAGCTGGCCACGGCGGTGGCGCAAGCGATTGCCGACCTGCCGCCGCGCACGCGGGAAGTGTTTGTCATGAGCCGCGAACGCAACCTGCGCTACAGTGAGATTGCCGAGGCGCTTGGTGTGTCGGTCAAAGCGGTGGAGGCGAACATGAGCCGCGCCCTTCGCATGTTGCGCGAGCGTCTGGCGCAGTGGCTGCCTGCCGACGACGCACGTTGATACGAGGTTGGAGTTTCAGCCGACGTCGAGGTGGGTACTCGCGTTCGTAACGCAGCCTGCCGAGTTGTGGTGCGGGCAATTGTTGTTCGGTGCGATGGAATGGTGATGCCTTTCTTCATTGAGCATGTCAAGATGTGCTGCGAGCTGCGATACCCGTCACTATCCAGTTATGTCAACAGACAAACCAAAGCTGCTTCGTCAGGTCCGAAACCGCATGCGGGCTCGACATCTTAGCCCGCGCACCGAGCAAGCATATCTGGGCTGGATCGTTCGCTATATCCGATATCACGGCACGCGTCATCCCGCAGAGCTTGGTGAGGCAGAGATTGTCGCGTACCTGACGCACCTCGCCGCAGAGCGTCGGGTGTCGCGGTCGACGCAAATGCAGGCGCTGAGCGCGTTGCTGCTGTTGTATCGAGAGATACTTGGCGTGCACGTGGGCGACCTGCGACGGGTGTTGCGATCATCGTCGCCGACGCGTTTGCCAACCGTGCTGAGTCGAGGTGATGTGCGGGCGATGTTGGCGCAAATGCGCGGAACGCATCGGTTGATTGCGCTGCTGCTGTACGGCGCCGGACTGCGGCTGATGGAGTGTCTGACGCTTCGCGTGAAGGATGTCGACGTTGCGCGGGGTGAGATACGCGTGCGACGCGGCAAAGGGGGGAAGGACCGCATGACGATGCTGCCAGGCGTTGCGCGCGAGGCGCTTGTGCAGCACGTGGAGCGCGTGCGAGCGGTGCACGCGGGCGATCTGCGTGACGGCGCCGGCCGTGTTGAGCTGCCAACGGCCCTTGACCGGAAGGCGCCGTCGTGGGCTTCGGACTTCGGGTGGCAATGGCTGTTTCCGGCGTCGAGGCGCTATCGGGATAGCGTGAGCGGGGAGGAGCGTCGCCATCATCTGCACGAGACGGCGGTGCAGCGGGCTGTTCAGGGAGCGGTTCGCGGAGCTGGGCTGTCGGCGCGCGCAACCTGTCACACACTGCGCCATTCGTTTGCGACGCACCTGTTGGAGGACGGTTATGACATCCGCACCCTGCAGGAGCTGCTTGGTCACACGGATGTGAGCACCACGATGATTTACACGCATGTGCTCAATCGTGGGCGGTTGGGAGTGCGGAGTCCGGCAGACGGGCTGATTGAGGGATAGCGGATATTGCTGCGCGGGTTGCAGGAAACCGGGCTGAGACTGTAGGATTTGATGCAGGTGAATAGGGAGTTAGAAAGCAGGCCACACGTTGTTGCATGCGAACACGAACGTGTGCACGATCGGTGTTGAATGAATGTGCCGGCACTTGTTCGCGGCGGTCATGTTGTTGGATGTGCATTCGGCGCGCGATGGCGACCTGCGCGACGCCTGCGGACGCTGGCCGCTCGTGGGTCGCCACGCGACGGGTTGCGCGCACCGTTCGCCGTCGCCCGTCAATCACGCACCGCGTCGT
>JAYSVL010000173.1:0-2281 GCA_043718595.1 Gemmatimonadaceae bacterium | reverse complement strand
ATTGCCAGTCTCCGCGAATCCACCGATGCTTGCGCGTGGCATGACCGACGTACGTGGAGGGTGCGTCATCGTACACCATCACATCGGTCACCAGTCCCGCTCGCGCGTAATTGCCTTCCAGCAAGTCGTGCGAGAGCAGCGTGTTCTCGGGGAAGCGTCCGAGGGTGGCCAATTCGAACGCGTCCACATCGTAAATGCCCTTGCCGGTGAAGCTCCCTTCACCGTACAGATCCTGATAGAGATCCGAAGCGGCCGTAACGTACGGGTCGACGCCGGGGTGCCCCGAGGCGATGGCGGCGAAGCGCGAATGATGCGCACTGGGCAGCGACACGCCAACGCGCGGCTGCAGCATGCCATACCCGCGAGAAATCCGCGCTTCGGTTGGATCGTAGACCGCACGATTGAGCGGATGCGCCATCGCGCCCACCAGCGACGGTGCGGCATCGGGCGGCAAGACCGTATCGGCATCCAGCGTAATGACGTACTTGACGTTCAAGAAAACGGACGGGTCGCTACTCACGGTCGAGAACGCGTCCGTGCCGCGTCCGCGCAGCAACCGATTGAAGTCCGACAGTTTGCCGCGCTTGCGCTCCCAGCCCATCCACACGCGCTGCGCGGCGTTCCATCGGCGGGGTCTGTGAAACAGGTGAAGCGCTTCCGGCTGTCCCTTCGCGTGCCGATCGTTCAGCGCGCGCACCCCGTCGAGCGCTGCGGTGATGATCGCGTCATCGTCCGGTTGCGTTTCCGCCGGCGCATCCGTGAAGTCACTCAGCACCGCGAAGTGCAGGTGTGGTTCGCGGTTGGCGAGGTACTGCACCTCCAGATTCTCCAACGCCTCGCCGACATCCTCAACACTGCCGAACAGCGTTGGAATGACCACCGCCGTGCGATACACCGCTGGCACGCCATGCTCATGCAGATCCATCTGTGGCAGTACTTTGGGCGGCAGCGCTGCTGTGGCCAGTTGATTGAACACGCTCACCGCGATGTCCAGCGCTGGCAGGAACGCAAACAGCAATACCATCCAGAGCATCTTGCGGTCCTCGGACGCCACCAACATCATCACGACCAGCACGGCCAGCAGCGTGCAGCAGGTCAAGCCACCGAGAAACACGATGTTCGGATGCGCCCGTACCGCGTGCTCGACCCGCTCGCGGAACGTGCGCGAGTAGCCCGCCATCCGCTCGAGTTGGGACAGTCCATCATCAACGAGAAAGAACCCCACATGCGCATTGGGGGCGTTCGGTAACACCGACGACTTATCCGCGTGCGCTCGCGCGAGATCGACGGCCCACTGCGCCACCGATGTTTCCCGATGTCTGGTGCGTTTCGCGATCCGTTCCACCGCGTGACGATACCGGTCGCGCGTCGCGAAGGTCATCAGGGCATAGAAGCCCGACGGATCCTCCCGGAGGATCGACTCCATCGCGCTTTGATGCTCGACGAATTTGCGCCAGTCCCGTCGACCAATGTTGCGAAGACTGGTGATGCTGTTGGCCATCATGATCTGCGTGAGGGCCAGATGTTGCGCCGACTCCGCGACGGCCTCGTCTGGATTTGTGCCCGCCTCGCGAATCCAATGCTCCAACCAGATCAGCGAGGGTGAAGCGCCCTCCGTTTGCCGCAGCAGCTGCAACAGTCGTGAGACGAAGTGTGCCGTCAAATCGTGATCGGTCTCGGCGAACTCGCGCAACGCGTGTCGCAGTGGGGCCCCGCCCCGCGCCCCGGCGTCAAGAATGCGATCGGCCCAGTGGGAGGCGAGCTCGCGCTCGTCGAGACGCTGGAGCGTGCGCAGGGTCATCCGACGCACGCTCTCGATGAGTCCGATGCGCAGCATGGCCGGTGTGGCCCACAGCTCACCGATGGACAAGGGCGTGACGGTCTGGAACGAGTCGACGAACAAGTCGACGTTTTCCAGATCGATGCGCGCCTCGGTGTGCGAGATGAGCGTGATCGCCATCTCGTACACGCGCGGATAGCCGGTGAGCGGACCGCTCAGTAACTCCGGAAGTTCGCGATAGTATCCGCGCGGCAGACTTTCGCGCACCTCCTGCAGGTGTTCCTGGACCACATGATAATTGTCGAGCAACCACTCCGCAGCAGGACCGGCATCGACGTCATTGGCCGATGCGTTGAGCAAGCGCTCCTGCGCGTCTTCCAGGACACGACGCGTGTCAGCAAGTCGCGCGAGTAATCGCGCCGGTCGCAACGGGGCGCGACCAACGACCAGGCGCTGCCCACGCGCCACGGCGCGCGCGCGCGCTGCGAGGTGATCCGCGCC
>JAYSVL010000172.1:0-2282 GCA_043718595.1 Gemmatimonadaceae bacterium | reverse complement strand
TCAAGCAGCATGTCGCGCGGCACGTTGGCGACAATGCTTTGACTCACACTCGCGCCAATACCCAGCGCCGACACCCCACCGCCACGCACGCGCTCTCGTGAGGCGCGAACAAGTACCTGCGCCGCCTGCATGGCCGGGTTTTGGAAGGTGTGCGGGCGGTTTGCCAGCAGGATGTCATAGACGGCGCCCAGGACGCGTCCGAATAGTGCCTCGTTGGTGTCGTCGGCGAAGATCGGCACAACGCTGTCGGTTGTGAGGTAGCCGCTGGCCAGCGCACGGGCCTTGAACTGCTTGACTAAGGTCGTTTTGCCGATGCCTGGTCGGCCGCCAATCGCGTGCCGAGATGAGCTTGCGCCGGCTCCAAAGAGCCCTTGCAGCAGCTGCGCCAGTTCCTGTTTGCGCCCAACGAACAGGTGCATTGGATGGGTAACGTCGCCATCGCCGAGCGGGTCCTGCCAGTACGGGGAACCGTGTAAGTTGAAGATATTCCATATGTTAGGCAGCGGTTGTGGCATGGCGCGTGTATCCAGGTATGGTTTCGGCCGGCCCTTATCGGCGAGATATGCCTATTCATCGATATATAGCTGTTATCGTTTAAACTATCGATAAAGTATGCTTATCGCAAGCTTGGTGCACGGCGTCGATAGCCGTCCACGTCACACCAACCGCCACCCGATCACAAACCGCTTGCTCCAGGTGGTTTGTACGGCCAACTGCCGTTCCACGGCCGCGATGAGCTTCGAGCTTCGCGGTCTCGGGATGAGCGGTGTACGACCTTTAGAACAACTGAGCGCCTCCGCACGCACTCGTGGTCGCGGATCCCTCGCAACAGCTCGCTCATGTCACATCAAGCGCGCGTTTCACTTTTCATCGGCCTGCTCGTAGCCGGCTTTGATGTTGCGCGCGCGCAGACCGCGTCACCGCCTCTGCGCCGCGTCGTGCCTGGAGATACGAGTCTGCGGGTAGGTGAGATACGAGCAGACACCTTGACGTACGCGCTGACCGGTTTTCGCGATGGCGATGAGATTCCGATAGGCACCATCACTGACATGGTCACCCGCGAGGGTGGTGCGACGCCATTGCTGCGACGTGTGCTGATCGTGCAACGCGGCGGCGCGCAACTGACCGATTCGACGTTGTCAGATGCCCGCACGTTGGCACCGCGACAGCATCGCTCATGGCAACCGCAACGACAATTGCGGCTCGATTTCGCCGGTCTACGAGTGCGCGGCAGCATCGGACCGCCTGATGCGATGGGCGTGGCGATTGACACGACGATCGCCGTCCCCGCATTCGATTCGGGCAACTGGGATCTGGTGGTCCGCTCCATGCCGCTGGACTCAGGCTACGTGGCGACTTTTCCCGTGTACGCTCTGGAGACCGGCTTGCATTTGTATCAGGTGCGGGTGATCGGGAGCACCACGATGCTGGGTGAGCGGGCACACGTGGTGCTGTTCCTGTTGGGGGGGCAACAGGAAGTCACGGTGTGGATTGGCGCGACGACGCGACGATTGTTGCAGATGGAGACGCCGGTGGGACCAGCAACACTGCTGCGGCAGACGTTGCGGGTAGCGCGAGCACCGTAGGACAACCGCGGGTTAAACTCGCGCCGGTGCGTTTGTCAACGATGTGGCAGGAACGTGAGGGGCAGTCGCACCCCAACATCTGGCAGCGCCGACTCGATCGTCCAGGCGCGATAGAACGGGTCATCGAAGATCACCATTTCGTCATCACGCAGCAGGACCGCTCGTTCCGTTAGCGCGTCAATAGACTTGGAGACTTCACTTGCCTCGCCGAGTCCATACTTGTCGAGGCGCCATACGGAAGGTCTCGGTCGGTGAGATAGTTTTAGGGCGTAAACAGTACGTAATATCAGGTCGTACTTTAGAAGGGCGCAATTACGACCTAACCAATTGCGCCTCAGCGGCCCAGCTTGCTGAGGACCGCCGTTGCGCTCCGTCGGACGCGCGCCTGTGCCGCGCCAATGTTGGCGTCGAAGCCCGCTGTCTTGATGGCCATCTCGGGAATTTTCGTCAGTGCCGTGACGTAATAGTCGCGCCACGCCTGGATGATCGTGCGCTCGGTGGCCGTCGTTGAGCCACCCTGGATCGCCTTGGCCGACAAGTCGCCCTGCGTGCGCAGTTCACGCACCGCGACCTCAGCTAACTCGCTCAGCGCCGCCTTCGTGATCTGCGGCGTGCCGGCGGTGAGCAGCAGCCCGATGTTGAGTGCGCAATTGCCGACGTTGCCCAGCGTGGTCGCACTCACCATTTCCAACCGAT
>JAYSVL010000171.1:0-2282 GCA_043718595.1 Gemmatimonadaceae bacterium | reverse complement strand
GGCAAACGTTTCCACTGTATCCGCTGGCGGCGCTGTTGCCACTGCTGCCGGCAAAGCAACGCCCAACGCATCGCAATGACTGGATGACAACCGATGCGGAGATCGCCTGCCCCGATCCGCACTGCGGCGCACGCTTTCGCATTACGCGTACCGGCACGACGACCTTTCGTCATGGCGACGTGACGGTGGTGCCGCTTCCTGTTGACTCACCTGCTCGCGTTGACTCACCTGCTCGCGCGGACACCGTTCGACCGTGATACCAATGGTTTCGCTGTCGCCGGGTTATGACATTCCGCGCATCATCAAAGGGGGATGGCAATTAGCGGGTGGTCACGGCGGAATCGATCAGCAGCGAGCCATCGCAGACATGACGACGTACGCCAACGCAGGCATTACAGCGTTCGACTGCGCGGACATCTACACCGGTGTTGAGTCGTTGATTGGTGATTTTCTGCGCGCGTGGCGATCAGCGCACGGACCAAATGCGCCGACTATCCGCGTACACACCAAATGTGTGCCGGACCGCGACCGATTGCCGACCTTGCGCGCGCGTGACATCGACGTTCTGATTGACCGTTCACTAACGCGGCTCGGCGTCGACACACTCGATCTGGTGCAGTTGCATTGGTGGGACTTTACAGTGCCCGGTGTTGAGGCGGCGGCGTTGCAACTGGTGGCGCTACAACGCGCCGGCAAGATTCGGCATATCGGCGTCACCAACTTTGACACGCCGCATCTGCGTGCGCTGCTCACCGCCAGCGTGCCCGTTGTCTCGCATCAGCTGCAACTATCACTGCTTGATCGACGTGCGCTTGGCGCAATGGCCACGCTGTGCGAACAGCACGGTATTCGTGTGCTGACGTACGGCGCACTGGCTGGCGGATTTTTCAGTGAGCGCTGGCTTGGTGCGCCCGAGCCCGTAGCGCCACTCGAGAACCGTTCGCTCACCAAGTACAAATTGATCATCGACGAGTTTGGTGGCTGGCAGCCGTTTCAGGCATTGCTGCGGCTACTGCACGAGGTGGCGTTATCGCACGGGACCACAATTGGCACAGTGGCGCTCGCGTGTGTGCTACACGAACCGCTCGTTGCGGCGGCGATCGTCGGCGCGCGCAGCGCGACGCACCTTGCGGCGACACTGGCGGCGGTCGACCTCTCGCTGACGTCACGCGAGCGTCAGTCGATTCATGCATTGGTTGACGCGCAACTCGGCCCTGCAGGTGACGTTTACGAACTTGAGCGCGTTCCGGGTGGGCCACACGCGACGATCATGCGCACCAACCTGAATTCTGCTTGATGCGGGTTAAGACTCTATCGATGAAAGGTGCCGGCCATTCGCGCCGCGAGTTCAATCAGGGAGACAATGTTTGGCAGTAACGTCATCCCAACAGCGAAGGCGAGTCCGTAGCGAAAGAGCGTCGCCCCGACGACCGGTGCCTTCCGTCCAAAGAGTGGGCGGAAGAGCGCGAGCTCCGTGACCCAGCCGAGTGTGTAGAACACGTTGGCGAGGACGCCGTAGGCGACGATGGCGAGTGGCGGCGTCATGAGTTTGTGCGCATGCGGCCCGATCGCGCCGAGCACGATCATCACCGTCAGCGACACTATGCCGACCGCGCCGACGATGATGTTGTAGCCGAGTCGTCGTGTTTCCCACCAGCGAATCACATCGCCAACGGACTCGAAAGTGTTGGCCTCGCGGAAGAGAAAGTGTCGCAGTGTGAACGATTCAACCGGGACGCCAATCGGCGCGTGGCAGCGTGGCGGTGGTGTCATACAGAGTACTCTACGGTACAAAGTCCGCACTTGCAAGGGCTTCCCGTCACGGTCCTCTTGCGTGCTGGCAGGGTCGCGACGAGGCGGGTGCAGGTCAGGCGGGCGGGTTAGGCTGGTCGGCTACTACTTGCCCTGCATCCGGTCGGCGCAGGAGCGCGACGCTGCCGCTCGAGCCGAATCCGGCGGCGACATGGGAGAGTTATACGGCATGCCGTCCGTCCCGGCTGGCGCGCGCATGGTCGGCATCGGCGCGGATTGCCCGCTGCACGCGGACTGTTCGCCTGCGCGATAGTACTGCGGCGTACCGGTACGTGGCGCACTTCGTGCCGTGTCACGCGGACCGGACCGGTTGGGCTGCGCGCTGGCAACGACTCCGCCGATAGTTTGTGGCCAGCGGAGTGACGGATACAGGGCGCGCGGTGCGGACGTGTCTGCTGTTGCGCCCTGCGCCTCGAGCGATACGGCCGTGCCAACCAACAGCACGACGATACTCACGCCGCAGCGGACTC
>JAYSVL010000018.1:0-2878 GCA_043718595.1 Gemmatimonadaceae bacterium | reverse complement strand
CAAGAGATGCATCGACGATATCGAACAGCATCGTCAAGGCCATGCGGCGCGGATCTTCGGCGTACTCGCGCTTCAGCTCTTCCTGCAAATAGTGCAGTTCGCGCGCGTCGAGGAAATAGATCGTCGCGTCGAAGTCCTCACTGCGAACGCCATCAGCTGGTGGCCCGTCGCCGGGCGGTGCGGTCTCTGCGGACGGCACAGCAAGTGGTTCAATGCCAGGGCCGCGGGTCGCGACCCCGCTGCCGTCGCCGCCGCGTTCACCGCCGATCGTGGGGAGGTCGGAGATACCGCTGACTTCCACATGCTTGTATTCAAACGCCGACAGATCAGCGAGCCACAACAAGGTGACCAGATCGTCATCGTCAGCTGTTGCCACGCGCGCTTTCTGCAACACGTCAAGCAGCGCGTCCAGGTCGGCGACCTCAAAGCCGTTGACAAATGACATCTGGCGCAGGCCGTCGCGGAAGAGCAGCCACGGGAGACCTTCAGTGCCGCGTTCCGCGTCGTGGAAGACGACGCGCTGCTCCCACGTGAAGGCCGACTCCCGGACTTGGAGTTCGAGCGGGTTGACATGTCGCCAGACCTTGCTGAAGGCGACACGCGATTGATCGATTGCGGCGGCGCGCGTCGGGCTATTGGGCAAGTACATTTTTGTTGCCCGCAATGCTTTGGCGAGCGAGCGCACGGCGTCCTCAACCAACGCGACCACTTGCGGCGACAAGTCGAGGTCGCCCGTCGTCTCCGTCAAGGCTCGGGCAACTCGTGCTGACTAATCGTCGCCATATCTTTGTCACCGCGGCCGCTGACGCAAATCAGCACTGCTTCGTTTTCACTCCATCGTCCCGCTTCGTTCGACACCCACGCCACCGCGTGCGCCGTTTCGAGCGCGGGAATGATTCCCTCGAGCCGACTAAGAATGGCAACGCCGCGGAGCGCCTCGGTGTCGGTGACCGACACATACGTCGCACGACCGCTATCGTGCAGCCACGCGTGCTCCGGTCCAACGCCCGGATAGTCGAGGCCTGCAGAAATGGAGTGCGCCGGATGCACCTGGCCGCTGGCGTCCTGCAGCAGATAGCTGAGGGCGCCGTGCAGCACGCCAGGAGTACCCTTCGTGATCGATGCGCTATGACGATCCGTGTGCAGACCCTCGCCGGCCGCTTCCACGCCCACGAGCTCGACCGACGCATCATCGACAAAGCCGGCAAACACCCCCATCGCGTTCGAGCCACCACCGACGCAAGCGACGACGGTTTTCGGCAGTGCTCCCGTGCGCGCGAGCAGTTGCGCTCGAGCTTCGCGTCCAATCACGGATTGGAAGTCGCGCACCATGCGCGGATACGGCGCAGGCCCGACGACTGACCCAATGATGTAGTGCGTGTCGGTGACCGTGGTGACCCAGTCGCGAATGGCTTCACTGGTCGCATCTTTCAACGTGCGCGTGCCAGTCGTGACCGGAACGACCGTTGCGCCGAGGAGTCGCATCCGCACGACATTGAGTTGCTGGCGCACCATGTCTTCTTCACCCATGTAGACCACACATTCCAACCCAAAGCGCGCGCAGATCGTTGCCGTCGCAACGCCGTGTTGCCCTGCACCCGTTTCAGCAATGATGCGTCGTTTGCCCATGCGTCTCGCGAGCAATGCTTGTGCGACCGTGTTATTGATTTTGTGTGCGCCGGTGTGATTCAAATCTTCACGTTTGAGCCACACCGGCGCTCCAATGCGTGCCGACAAGCGTGGCGCAAAGCTCAGTGCCGTTGGTCGACCGACGTACTCGCGCAGCAATTCGTCCAGCTCGCGCTGAAAGACCGGGTCGGCCTTCGCGGCGGCGAGTGCGGTTTCCAGTTCGTCGAGCGCGGGAATCAGTGTTTCCGGCACATAGCGTCCGCCAAACGGACCGAATCGATCAGTGGTCGTTGTCGGTGTTGTCTCAGCCATCGTCATACCCGACTCTCCGTTGCGCTATGTACCGCTGCGACAAACGCTCGTATCAACTCGGCATCTTTGATACCAGGGGACGCTTCAACGCCTGAAGATACGTCAACGACATCCGGTTCGAGCAAACGGATCGCGTGTGCGACGTTGCCGGGTTTGAGTCCTCCGGCCAACACTACGCGGACGGTTGGTTGCGCGAACCGCAACGCGCCAATCGCGGCGGTCAGTCCCGACCAATCAAGCGCGACACCGGTTCCACCGAGCTGCCCGGCCACGAACGCGTCGAGCACCAGCCAACCGGTTTCCCTCGCGAGGGCGAATGCCTCGGATGGAATTGCGGTTCCGCTGAGTCGCTGCACGGGCCAGACGACGCGAGCACTCATCGTTACAATGTGTGCCACCTCAGCAACGGTCGACATCCGATGTAGCTGAATGATGTCAACGTCCAGCGCGGTTGCGACGCGCACAATGTCATCAATGTGCTGATCACCGAACACGGCCACGCGTTGTACACCGTGACGACGTGGGCCAAGCACAACACGCGCTGTTGCCTCGTCGAGCAACCGCGGACCGCTGGCGAGAATCACTCCCGTGTACGCAGCACCGGCCGCGATGGCTGTGGCTGTGTCGTGTGGTTGTGTCAAACCGCACACTTTGATCGGGGTCATCGGGCGTGCCGCGGAATGGATGCAAGTGCACGCACGGCAGACGTCGGGTCGGTCGCTGCGGAGAGCGCACTGCCAACGAGAATCGCGTCCGCGCCGGCGCGTGCTGACGCTTGAACATCGGCGACGATGCGCATACCGCTCTCGGCGATGGCGATACACGCGGCCGGAATGTGCGGGATGATGCGCGGTGCGGTTAACGGATCGATCACGAGCGTTTCAAGATTCCGGTTGTTCACGCCGATGACTGTAGCGCCGCAAGCGATCGCTCGTTC
>JAYSVL010000170.1:0-2285 GCA_043718595.1 Gemmatimonadaceae bacterium | reverse complement strand
ACCTTGCGCCGGTACCCATGCGGGGACAGCGAAATGCGCCGGAATTGGTACCGTATACGCTCGGCCACCTCGCTGCTGTTCGAGGAACTACACCGCCTCTGCTGGGTGACATTACCTTACGCAACACGGTGGATCTCTTTGCACTGTCAGTGCTCGCTCTCGCTCCTTCTCCAGACTCGCCATGACCATCGAAATCCTGCACACAGACCTCGCACCCAAAGCGATCGGTCCATACGCGCAAGCCGTGAAAGCCAACGGCTTGCTCTTTACCGCGGGACAAATCCCGTTGGATCCTGAGACTATGGAAGTGGTGCCGGGCGACATTTCCGCACAAACGGAGCGTGTGCTGCAAAACCTTGAGGCTGTGATCACCGCCGCCGGCGCACAGTGGCATCAAGTAGTGAAAACCACCGTGTTCCTGCGCGACATGTCGGATTTCGCCGCAATGAACGCCGTGTACTCGCGCGTGCTCGGCGGCGCGAAACCTGCGCGTTCCACCGTCGCAGTAGCAGGTTTGCCGCGCGACGTACGCGTTGAGATCGAGGCCGTGGTCGCGCTCTAGATGTCCCGACCGCTGCGCAACGTTGTGTCTCCTCTGCCACTATGGGCGCTGCGACCCGGCCTGATCATGTTATTCCTGGCGCAGTTCGTTCCGCGAGATGCTTACGCGCAGGGCACCGGTGCAATACCACCAGATTCAGCAAAAGCGCCTGTCGTGCAACCCGACTCGACGAAACGCGCTCCAAAACTCGGCGGCCTTCCGGCAAGCCGATTGTCGCCGATTTCGCCGAAGCGAGCCTTTCTGTCTTCGCTCGTACTGCCCGGTTATGGCCAATCGCGGCTCGACCGTGGCACATCGGGCGCACTCTTCGCCAGTGTGGAACTGGCGGCCCTCGTGATGGTGCGGCGAAGTCAGGCAGACTTGCGTGAGGCGCGGCGTTTCCGACTGGATACGCTGCCCGTAGAGTTCGAGGTTAGCGGTGGTGTGGCGCGCGCGACCGGTCGACTACCGAGTTCGTATACCGCCGATCTTGTGCGTACGCGACGGCTGCAAGTCGAAGACTGGCTTGCCGTGCTGGCCTTTAATCACCTGCTTGGCGCAGCCGACGCTTTTGTCTCAGCACAACTGTGGGAAGTACCACTGGCCGTCGGGGTAACGTCGGGCCGCAACGGTCCGTGGCTGGTGGCGTCGGTCCGTTGGTGAAACGGCAGACCACACCGTCAGGCGCGACGCCGACCAACGTCCAGCACCTCGCCATCGAGCGAGCCACGCCAGACGCACCGTGACACGCGATCGTCGTCGATGCGCAGAAACTGCTGGTCGAGATACCACGCACCGGCGTTCGCATACCACCCTCCCGCCGCGCGCCTGAGCATCGGCACATGCGAATGTCCGTGAATCACCAGCGATGGCCCCTTGTCGGACGCCAGCACTGCTGTGCCCTCACGGAGCAGACCTCGCCCCTCATCGACCGCGCGCCGATGGCGGCTGGTATCCGAGGAAGCGCGGGCAACTCGCGTGGCCAAGTCGGGATGTAGTCGCCCAAAGGCCCAGATCGCCGCGGGATGTCGAAGGACGCGTCGCAGTCGGCGATACCGCGCGTCCTCCTGCGGTCGAAGTCCATCCCCATGCTCCAGCAAGGTGTCCCAACTGCCGATTGCGTCGCGCCAGGGAGCGAGCGTGTACGTCGCGCCGGTTTCCAGCGCCAGACGGTCGCCACCCCAGCAATCGTGATTGCCACCAATCCACAGTACTTCCACGTCAGCGTCATGAAGGTCGGCTACCGCCGCCAGTACGCGAAAACCGGCACGCGGCATCACGTGTTGCCAGGCGAACCAGAAGTCGAACATGTCGCCCATGATCACCAGCGATCGACTGCGCCCCGGCAACGCGCGAAGGAACGCAAGCAGCGCGCGTTCGGCATCTTTGCTGGCGACACCCAAATGAGCGTCGCCGATTACGTGGCAGGGCGTTGGCAGCACACGGACAGTCTAATGCGAGCTCACCACCCCCACAAACGGGCCGCTCCCACACATCGACGCGCGAGCGACTCACTTCCGGTTCGGCGCGGCCGCTATCTTCCGCCCATCATGCTCCACGAAACGTGCAGTCAGATTCATGTTCGATACGCGGAAACCGACCAAATGGGCGTGGTGTATCACGCGAACTACCTGGTGTGGTGCGAGATTGGTCGGACGGATTTCTTGCGTGTCCTCGGTCGATCTTACGCGGAGCTGGAGGGGCGCGGGGTCCGTCTCGCGGTTGCGGACGCCGCGTTGCGATA
>JAYSVL010000169.1:0-2285 GCA_043718595.1 Gemmatimonadaceae bacterium | reverse complement strand
GGTGACATCGTGCTGCAGCGCGTCGCCAATCGGCTGCGTACCTCCTCGCGCATGGACGACTTTATCGTGCGGCTCGGCGGCGATGAATTCGCCATGCTGGTTGACAGCACTGCGAGTGCGGCCGAAATCACCGCGTTGTGTGAGCGACTGATGTCGGCGTTGCGTGTGCCCAGTGACATTTCAGGTTTGACGGTGATTGTAAACGCGAGCATCGGTGTGGCCTTGATCCCCACGCACGGCACGACCGTTGACGAAGTCCTGGGCAACGCGGACTTGGCGTTGTATGCGGCGAAGGAAGCCGGGCGCGACCAATTTCAGATTTTTGCGCCGGCACTCGGAGAGCGCAGTCGTCGTCGCAAACTGGTGGAGCATGAGTTGCGGCATGCGCTTGCCCGCGACGAGTTATCGCTGGACTGGCAACCGCAGTTCGCCACCGGCACCGTGCGCATACGTGGTGCCGAGGCACTGCTGCGCTGGACGCATCCGCGTCTTGGCAATGTGCAGCCGGCCGAGTTCATCCCGATTGCGGAAGATGCCGGCCTCGTCGAAGAGATCGGTCGCTGGGTGTTGATCAAGGCCTGCACGGTGGCCAGCCAACAGCTGGCCGGCATGTCGGTGTCGGTGAACGTCTCGCCGCGACAACTGTTGCGTGATGACTTTGTCGCACAGGTGCAGCAGGCGTTGCTTCTGGCCGACCTACCCGCGACGCGACTGGAGATCGAGATCACCGAGTCCCTCTTTATGGAAGAGGTGCCGGTGGCGCTGCGACATCTCCACGAACTGCGCGCCAGTGGCGTACGCATAGCGCTCGACGACTTTGGCACTGGTTATTCGTCGCTCGCCTATTTGCGTCGTTTTCCTTTTGACACGCTGAAGATTGATCGCGCGTTCATTCGCGAGCTGAGTCATCAGGGCGACGCGACCGCGATCGTCAAAATGATCGTCGAGCTGGCCAGCACGCTGGGTATGGATACGGTCGCCGAGTGCGTGGAGGAACAGGCACAGGCGACAATCCTACGCGACATCGGCTGCCGCGCACTGCAGGGTTATTTGTTGGCGCGCCCGATGCCGGTGGACCAACTGCAGGCGATGATGGGCGCAACCTTTGCGCGCGGTGGTTTAGCGCTCGCATAACGCCCGCGCTGCGGCTATTGCAGCAGCACGCGCGCGAACACATTCCGGTCGACATTGCCGCCGCTCAGCGTGATGCCCACGCGCTGGCCGTGCCAGTCTGCACGCTGCTGCATCGCCGCCGCCCACGAGGCGGCCCCCGCCCCTTCCGCGACATTGTGCGTGTCGGAGAACAGCTGACGCATCGCCTCGCTGACTTCGTCGTCCGTTACCGCGATCACCTCGTCGACATTGCGCAGGATTAGCGCGAGTGAATCCTCATCGGGGATGCGACAGGCCAGCCCGTCGGCCAACCGTGTGGTGACCGGCGACGCCACCGCGCGCCCGGCGACGAACGATTCGAGATACGCCGTGGCGTGCGCCGACACGACGCCAACAATTCGCGTGCGCACACCGAGCGCAGCGCGCGCGCACACACACGCACTAATGCCCGACCCCTGACCAATCGGCACGAACACCACATCGGCGTCACCATCACGCGCGACGCTTTCAAAAAACTCCATCCAGTAACTGCACACGCCGCGAACGAGGTCGCGGTGAAAGCTTGGCACGAAGTGCAGACCGCCCGCGGCACTCAGTTGCGCTGCATGCTCGCGCGCCTGCTGAAAGTCCTCGCCATACTCAATGAGCGTCGCGCCGAGCGCACGCATGGCCGCGTTCTTTTCTGGCGAGTTGCCATGTGGCACCACAATCGTGCAGTGCACGCCGTGCATCCGCGCTGCACGCGCGATCGACTGTCCGTGATTGCCGCGGGTGGCCGCAATGACGCCGCGCAGGTCCGGCTCGCGGATCATCAGTTCGTGCAGGTACACGAGACCACCGCGCACCTTGAACGCGCCGAGTGGGGTGTGGTTTTCGTGTTTGACAAACGCGTGGGCACCGAGACGAGCGTCGAGCAATGGCCAGGACAACGTCGGGGTGACGGCCACATGTGGCGCAACGATAGCGCGCGCTGTGGCGATTTCGTCAGCGGTAAGGAGTTCCACGTAAAGGCGTCCTATGGTTTCTTGCAGAGATGGGCCATCGCAACATCCGGCAATGAGCCCTTAAATGGCGACGCGTACCCAGGAATGCCCACCACCTTGTGACTGGCAATCCGCTTTCCCTTCTCGTCGAGGAAGTACCAGTTCTCCTTCACCGCGACCAACCACTTG
>JAYSVL010000168.1:0-2285 GCA_043718595.1 Gemmatimonadaceae bacterium | reverse complement strand
TCGCCTCCCTTGCTTTCACTGGCTGCGCGTTGGTCTTTCTTGCCGTCCTTGCCATAGTCAGTGATGTAAAACCCACTGCCTTTGAACAACAGCGATGCGCCGCCGGAGATGATACGCGTCGCCATCCCCACCCCGTCCGGCACGGGAATTTCTTGCGGCACTTCGGAAATTCGGAACATCCGCTCGATGATCGTACCGTCGGGACAGCGGAACTCGTAAGTCGGCATGGCTGCAATACTTGGCTAGGGTATGGGGAACCCTGAAACGTAGCCACGCACACACCGTGGTTCAACGTCTACGCGACCACCGATAGATGTACCGAGCCACCTGTCAGGCACCTTGTGGTTGCTCCGCGAGCGCCGCTCGAAAAGTGTCGATGGGTCGCCCGCGGGATCGTGTGCTGGCTCTGTCTCTAGCTGATATACAGGACCGGTGCGCCCGCAGCGTAGGTGACTCTGAGCTGCGTCAGCGGCGACGTCTTGATTGGCGAGCTTGGAAGTACCACGCCCGCGTTGTCGAACAGCGCGCCGTGATTCGGGCAGTGAAACGCAGATCCACTGTTGCGGAAGTTCTCAGTAATCACCGTCGTGCCGGCGTGCGTGCATCGCATGGAGAATGCCAGAAAACTGGTCGCGCTTGCCCGTGCCACCGCCACCGGGCCGCCGTTGACGTTACCCACGCTGCCGGCCACCCCACCAACGTTCGCCAGCGCTGGGAAATTCGCGATCGTCACCGCGAGTCCTGCGGCCGCGACACTGAGCGTCACCGTGATCGATCGCGTCGCCACGCCGGTTCCCGACACTTGCACGGTCGCCGTGTACGTGCCGACCGCGAGCGCCGTGGTGACTGGGCGCAGTGTGATCACAGCGGGTGCCGTGACGCCGTTGATCGATGACGTCGACAACCAACCGGTGGCTCCAGCACTATACGTGATCGCCATCGCCAGTCCAACAATCGTCCCACTGCCGGAATTGAGGACTTGTACCGTTTGCGCGGCCGACGAAGACACGCCGGCAAGCGCGCTGAGCGCAATGCTTGTTGCCGATACCTGGAGCGCTTGCGGAGAATTCGGATCCTGCACAATCAGCGTGACCGTGACTTGCTGCGCCTCAACGCCGGTTGCCGATACCGTCAGCGTCGCGGAGTACGTGCCCGCGGCGATGGTGCCACGCCGCACACTCATCGTCACTGTTGCTGGCGCGGAAACGGCGTTCAACTGAATGCTGAGCCAACCAACCGGCTGGTTGTTTCCGTATGCAAGCCCCAGCGATAGACCGCCGAGTGTGCCGTCGCCACCGTTTGTCACGGAGAGCGATTGCGCCGACGGATCCGCTCCCGTGGTGGCCACCACAAATGCCGCGGATTTCGTAGAGACAACAAGCGCTGGAGGTAATGGTGGCGTCGCGAGCCCACCAACGATGATCGTTCCATCCGCTTGCGTTGCAACACCAACGGGCACGAGGCCTGTTGTTTCCTGCCCCGAGAGCCAAACACCGTCACGACTAAATCGCGCGGAGTGGTTAGGACACACAAAACCATCCGGCACGAGGTCGACGGTCGTGCCTTTGTGCGGACAGGCGAGTAAGAAGGCGCGATACTGTGACGTCGACAGTCGCTCCACGACAACCGGTGCGCCGTCCACCGGTGTGACCACTGCCCTCCCCCCAATTCCGGCGAGCGACGGCAAGAGCCGCGGATCGACGCGCAGTGGGGTGAGCGCAATGCCAGGAATATCAATCGGACCGCCGATCACGCCATCGCCGCAGGCCGCCATCAAGGCACCAAGCGACAACAAGGACGCGGTCGAGAGAAAACCACGACGATCGAATTGTCCACATCCTTGGCACGCCGACGGCTTTGCTGACTGGCCAGACTGATCGGAAACGGCCAGTGATCGGGAGACGTCGGTCATATCGGTCGCGGGGTGGTAGGCGAAATACGAGCGGGGCCAATGCCTCGCGTCAGGCGCAACTTAATGTCGTTAAGCGGTGGCTGTGTTTCCAGTGCACGGTCGACGGACGCCAGCGCGGTGTTCCTCGCGGCGCGTACCGCTTCGACGCCGGACGACATCGTCCGTTAACGCGTGAGTCACCTGCGCTTCACGCGAGCCGTCACGCGTGGGCGTATTATGCGAAGTCCCACCGACCCATCGTTTCAGACCGTTACGTCCTCGGAGGAGTCGTGTATTCGACGTGCCCGTTCTGCCATGCGGCACTCGGACGCAATGAGGTCATTGAAGCGTTCCCGGTTGGGCGTCGACTGGCGTTTGACGCGCATCGCGGTCG
>JAYSVL010000167.1:0-22322 GCA_043718595.1 Gemmatimonadaceae bacterium | reverse complement strand
GCCCTGCAGCCCGAGTTCGAGGGACCTACCCTCATCGCTTGCACAGCATGTACTTAGAGAATCCATCTAACTCCTTGTACTTCGTGGCACACCGGAGGACGGGCGGAGGGCAGGAGAGACCGCCGAGGAGAAACAGAAGACAGGGAATTGCTCACGTGTGCGGTGTCGGAGCAGTACAAATGAAAACTTTAAATTTAAAGTGTTTGTTGATTGGTTTCGTGGCTGCTTACACAACGGATACAGTGGTTACCTCTGGTTACCTCTTATTCATCACAATTCATCAAGTATATCCAGTTTCATCATTGTCTATCCAAGTGGAGACAGTGGCGATGGTTGCGACTCAAAACTCCGCGGGACCCTGCGGTCCTCCGCCCGCCCTCCGCGTCAAATGCAGTTGCAGTTTGCCTTTACTGTAGCAACATCGTCAACGCGAACGGCCGTTCGAAGTACATGACCCGCCACGCAGGTTTCGCACGGTCAAGGAGCAGGGCAGTCGCCGCGCCAACGGGATAGAACGCCGTGCGTTTCGCGTCGCCAAGATGTACAGCCGATAACTCCGCGCGTATCTCTCGCTCCAACAGTGTTGCCGCGCTTGCATATGACCGAAAATCCGGCAACGCGCGGAACGCCGCGCCTGGCGCGTACCGCGACGACGCTATGCGGGCAACCTTCAGCTCCGTGTAACGCGCAACGCCCTCTTGCCAGAGCTGAAACTCCAGATACCTTACGTCGTCGGCAGGCAACACGTTGCCCAGCTGTGCGCGCGCACGGATCACCGCACGTCGTACACCAGCGTCTGCGCGGGTGGGCCACGCGGCACGTAGCAGCTCGCGAGCATACGTCGTAAAACGTGTTTGCACCGGCGCCGAATCGTACGGGAATGGGAAGTTGAGCATCCACATGCCGCTGTTGTCGCCGCGTGACAAGCCGAGCGAGTCGACGCCAGGATAGTAGCCCGGCCGCGATGATTGGAGTTGATGAAAGTGTTCGTGCAACACTGTCAGTACCCATGCGGTGCTCGTGCGCTGCGTCGCCGCGGCTTGACCGACGACGATCGTCGATACGCCACCCACCGCGGGATACGTCGCGAGCAGTCCGGTCGACAGCGTTCGCGGCCGCACGTAGACATCAGTGGCGAGCAGCGAGTCGTAACCAATGCGCGCAAAGTCTGTCGTTGGTGCGGAGTGTCGCAGCAGAAATTCCGCGTCGGCCGTCACCAGGAGCACGGCGAATGGCGCTCGCGTCCAGCCAGGCCAGAGGCTATCGCCAACAAACGCCGCCAGGCGAAACACTTCTGCGAGTCGGGTTCGGTCGTCGGCCGATAGTCGAGCCTCTTCTGCAGGATTTGCTGCAGGATTTGCACGCAGGACGACCGCAGACGCTAGGATCAGCCCGAAAAAGAAGCGCACGATTCACCATGTAAAATGCGGACAACAGCGAACAGCATTGACGCGGAGGATGAGCTGAGGTCCGCAGTGTCACGCGGAGGAAACTTTGAAAGTGGGCCCATTCGTCAGGGTCGCGATGCTCTGCGCCCTTCGCGGACCCCTGCCAACCCTCTGCGTCAAATGCTGTTCACCAGTTCAACAAATCAGACAGTGGTAAGAGGGTCAATGGTTGCCGTCACTTCGGCCAAGACATTACGTCTGCGTCAGATCACTTCGCTCCGCTGCAGCCGGTCCGCCCGCCACGTCGCGATAATCAGCAGTACCGCGCCGACCGACACGCCCGCATCGGCGACATTAAAGACAAAGAAGCGCGTGGCGCCAATGCCCACGTCAATAAAATCCACGACGCCGCGGTTGGAGATGAGCCGGTCCAGCAGATTGCCCACCGCACCACCAACGACGAGCGCCAAACCAGTCACCGAGAGCCATCCCGCCTGTGCGATCCGGCCATACGATCGCCACAACACCGCGAGAATTCCAATGGCGATGCTCACCAGTACCCATCGCTGGTAAGGTCCAAAGTTTGTGGAGAACGCGGCCCCGGGATTGTATTGGAGATTGAGCCGCACCAGCCCATGCACCACGTCCTGCGGGACACCGACGAGCGGCATCGCGGCTTCGACCGCGCGCTTGGAACTGCAGTCGGCGAGTATCGTGACGGCCGCCAGTGGCCAAAAGAGACGTCCGGGTGCGCGCATGGATCGTTGGGGTCGAGGTATGGTGCTGCACGGTACACCGCACATTACGTGGCGACGCGATCCACAGCCAGACCGTTATTGCTGGCTTCCGTTCCCTGCTCGACATGCACTGGCATGCGGTGGATACTTGTGCATCCTCTTTCCGTGACTCTCGATGACTACGCCGTTCTCCCGACGCGACTGGCTCAAAACCGTTGGCGTCGCCGGTGCGCTCTCGCCCTTCGACCTGCAATCACTCGGCGTGTCCACCACGGCGCGCGCCGAGTCAGCGCCGACGGTGCGTGAAGTGTTTGCTCCGGGCGACATCGTGGAGCTCGTGTCGACAAGTGACGTGTTTATTCCGCCACGCGGCCCGTCATTCATGAAATTCAGTTTCGATTTTCCGGAACCTGGTGTGGTGTTCGGCGAGCATCGATTCAGTTTCCTGATCTTCACCGAAGAGAACACCTACGGTCTCGATCGCGCGCTGATGAAGGCGAGTGGCAACGGCGACGCGTTGCAGCTCACATGCACTGGGCTCGTGTGGGCTGGCGGACAGGAGAAAGCGCCGGGCACGGTGACGGTGACATTCACGCGCACCGGTCGCACCATCGCCTGGGACATCGTCGCCGAGATGGGCAAGCCTATCAAAACGGTGACGACGGTGATTCGCGACGTGCCACGCGGCAAGGTGTCATTCGGTGGCGGGCCGCTCAACGACACACGCGATGGCGACGTGTTGGGTGGCTACACGTTTGGCGCGGGCGATCTGCATGGCGCAGGCACGCCGCAAAGCATGACCACTGCGGTCTCCATTGTGCAGGTGGCCGACGCGGACTTTCTGTATTTCACCACGCAAGACACACGCGTACGACCAAAACGCTATTACTATCAAGCGGGTGAGCGCGCATTTCGTGTAGAGGCGATCTACGAACACGATGCGTGGCGCAACGACACGCGGGTGGTGATACCTCGTTGGCAACTGGGACACGCCGACACGTTTGAAGGCGCGATGACGCCGCACATGAAACACGTCGAGCAGGCGTTCAAGTTACCGTCGTGGGATGCGCGGGCGGATGTCCCGTCATGGATGCGCAACATCGCCATGGTGACGACGTTGCACGGCATGCACTACACCGGCTTCATGTTCAACGACTACGCGCAACAGTTGGCGATTCTGCGCTGGATGGCGACACAGATTCCGGCCGACCGCGTGTTGGTATTTCTCGCGTCGTGGGACGGCCGCTACTACTGGGACTATCCCAACTATGTCGTTCCGAAGCGCATGGGTGGTGAACAAGGGTTTCGCACCCTCATAAGTGAAGCGCGCAAACTGGGCTTCAAGATGATGCCGATGTACGGCACCAATTCGGCGAATCGCAAACAACCGGGATGGTCGAAAATTGCATCAGGCGCGACGCACAAGATTGACGGCGACATCTACAATCTGAACTGGGTGGACTGGAACAACGACCGTCATCAGGACGGATGGCTGACGTACATGAATCTCGGCGACGACAAGTGGCGTCAACATATGGAAGGGAAGATCGCCGAGGTGATCGAACGCTTCGGAGTGGACGCATATTTTCTGGACATCGTGGGCGGTCACGTCAATAGCACCAACGGGGACATGCACGAGGGCACGCGACGTATGGTGCACAATCTGCGCGCGAAGTATCCCAATGTAGTGTGTGTAGGCGAAATGCCGTACGACGCGTTGTACGAGTTTATTCCCATGTATCACGCGGGCGGTGGCGATCGCTGGCGTAAGTACGCGCGGTTCTTTCAGCACTTGAGCGCGCCGGCGCCTGGACGTGGTTCGAGCGGTGTACATGAAGCAGGGTTCGGGCGCTTTCGCAGCGAGACGCTGGGACTGTCTCCGACGGCCATTCCCACGCTTCAGGTCGTAGACGACACGTTCGTCAAACATCGGGACATGATGACGGCGATCATCGCCGAAGCAAAAAAGCGGGCGGGTATAGCGTGACGCGGTCTGGGGCTACGCGCGCCATGCGCGAGCAGGTGTGTGCCGCCAACGTGGAGCTATTCACCCGTGGCTTGGCAAAGTTCACCTTTGGCAATGCGAGCGCGGCGGACCGTGACCGTGGGCTGATTGTGATCAAGCCGAGCGGGGTACCGTACGCGCAACTGACACCGGCGATGATGGTGGTGACCGATCTGGAGGGCGTTGTTGTGGAAGGCGAGCTTCGACCATCATCGGACCTGGCCACACATGCCGCACTCGTGCGCGCGTTTCCGTCGATTGGTGGCGTGGTGCATACACATTCGTTGTTCGCGACCGTGTTCGCGCAAGCCCGTCGCGAGATCCCGTGCCTTGGCACTACGCATGCTGACTACTTTCCCGGAACCATCCCCGTCACTGCGCCACTGTCTGCAGCAGAGGTTGCCAGCGACTACGAACGCAACACCGGACTGTCGATCGTGCGTCGGTTTCGCAAACTCGACGCCGCACTCATGCGCGCGGTGTTGGTCGCGGACCACGCCAGCTTCTGTTGGGGCGCTACGTTGGCCGAGGCGGTCGACAATGCATCCTACCTCGAAGAGGTGGCCACGATGGCGTATCACACACTGGTGCTCGACTCGAGGGCGAAAGCACTCTCTGCGCCGTTGTTGCACAAACATTTTTCGCGAAAACACGGTGCCAGTGCGTACTACGGCCAAGCAACACGTTCTCCCAATCGAGGTTCCAGGTGATCATTTGCGCTCGGTTCGCTGCGACGGTTACCGCGATGATGGTGACCCGGGCGGCACGCAGACACGAAGCGCTGCTGGCCTGCTGCGATACTGCAATGGCAGCGCTAGTGTGTCCAATTCGCCGTCCATCGCGACGCTGACGTTGGCTTGCCGGAATGATCCAACACGGTGAATAGTGATCGCGCTGGCCTTTACCAGCGTCAACTCACCCGACGCCTGCGCGCTACCTGTCAGAATGCGGAAGATCAACTGCAGCAATGGCCAACCACCATCCACCTGGACTGTGTACAGGGAGAGCAGGCCCGACGTTACCGACGCGCGTGACCCAGCGTCGAATCCCTCCATGCGATATTCCCCGTTGCCGATGAAGAGCAGGGGCGTGCGCCGCTCGGTCGCGACTCCGTCGATGGCAATGTGCAGACGCACAGCGCTGCTGGCGCGCAACACGCGGATTGTGGCCCACGCCGCCACAATCCACTTCGTGAGTCCGCGCGCGCGATAGCGCTCGCGCAACTGCACGATGCGCGGATACAACCCGAGACTGGAGTTGTTGAGGAAGATTCGTCCATTCAGTTCGCCGACGTCCACCCGCATGGTTGCACCGTCGATCACCACCTGTGCGGCGGCCGGCAACTCCAGTGGAATGGCGAGATCCTTGGCGAAGTGGTTGAGCGTCCCCATCGGCAGCACGCCCAGCGTGACATCGTGATCGACGATGTGCTGCGCGACACCACTCACCGTACCATCACCGCCCGCCGCGACAATGTAGTTGGCCCCGTCCGCCAATGCCCGTTCAACGGCACGCTGTAGCTCGTCACCCGCGTGCACCAGGTCGATGCGAACGTCGTGACCTGCCGCCGTGAATAACGTGCGCAGTGTTGCCTGATCCGCGTCGTCCGCCCCATCGCCTGAACGCGCGTTGAGAATGATGCGGGTGATCGGTCGCTTTCCGGTCATCCGGTACGCGTCCGATCCATCGACTGTCGATCTCGCGCTTGTCGTGCGAACTGATGCGTTGCCGAACGGCGAAATGCTTTGAGATCCGCGGCCCACGTGTAGATGTCAGCGTCGATTTGCGTCACGTCGACCCGATAGACGACAAAAGAATTCGGTTCGCCGCGAGCGCGATTGGATGTCGCGGTTCCGGCGCCGACCAGTGGTGCCACATAGCCGGGTATGTATCGACGCGTGCTGCCGATGTGAAGGAGATGCAAGTGACCCGTCATGATGAGATCAACACCGCTCGCCGCGAATGAAGCGATGGCCTCTTGCGCACGTTGCACGACTGAGACGCCGCTCAGTCCATCCGGAATATCGAAGGGATGATGCGCAACGACGATTCGTGCTTGTCCGTCCGTCGCCTGTGCAAATGCGCGGCGCGTGTCGTCCCGTTGTTCTGCACTGACACGACCACCCTTGATAACCAGGGAACGCGCGGTGTTGATCCCGACCACCGCGACCTCCGCATCGACGTACACAGGTGCCAGGTCCGCGGTGATGAAGTGTGTGTACCGCGCCAACGGAGACAGGAAGCGCCTAAGCACATCATACAACGGGACATCGTGATTGCCTGGCACGATAAGCCGAGGTTGTGGCAGGCGATTGATGTAAGCGCTGGCGTCACGAAACTCGGCTCGGCGGGCGCGCTGCGTGAGGTCTCCCGAGACGATGACCAGATGTGGCTGCAGTGCCCACACCGTCTCCAGCAGTGGCTGCAGCGTTGGTGCGAGAATCGAGCCGAAGTGCAGGTCAGACAGTTGGACGAGCGTTCGCAAGGATTGGTACAGTCAAAGGACGTCGCGCGCGCACCCCACCGCCGATGCGCGACGGCGAGGTCACTCCAAGCGAGACAGTGAAACAAGTCAACGCCATGATTGCGCACCGCTAGCTGCAAGGTGGATCGCTTAACGTCGCCGGATGTCCCTGTACCGCAACATCGGCAGTGCCGACGACCGAGGCATCCACAACGGACTGCGCGGTTAACGTCAGGTACCCGCTCCGTGGCAAGCATCGATAGTGGAGCGTTCCGGTCGCAGCGTCGAAGGTCACGGAGGCAGTATCACCGGCAATAAGCCAGCGCACGGCCCGCGACACACCCGGATCGGCAGCGAGATACGGCGTGAACGTTCCCGTTCCGTTCCACGGTGCCCGCATTGTACCCAACGCCAGCACATCCCAGACCAACGGCCAGTCTCAACTGGTACGAGCGGAGGTCGCAGTGTCATGTCCACCCAAAGATCACGCGGTTCGATGCGTGACACCATCGCATGCGCGGTGGATCTTTGCGTCATCCTTTCGCATGAGTTTCGCCGCACGCGCCGACGAGCACCTCGTTACCGGCTTTGGGACACCTGCCCGGCGCGCACATCAGCTGCAATCGCGCGCAGCGTCGGAAGCACGTGCCCGACCGCGCGGGCTGATGCACCTGCGCTGCCCAAACCGAAATACAGATCGCGAAACAGTGGAAAGAGTTGCGCATACACCGCAACATCGCGAGCCTCAGGCAACACTTCCCGATACTGCGGGCACAGCGCTCCCTGCGCCGTCTCAATCGTGTCAAACGCACCACATGCCAGAAATGCAAACATCGCCGAGCCCAGGCTTGTAATTGGTGTTTCGGGCACGAGCACCGGCACGTTCAGCACGTTGGCATACACCTGATTGAGCACGTCATTCTTTTGCGGGATACCACCACCATGAATCACGCGATGAATCGGCACACCATGTTCGCGCATGCGATCCAGGATGATGCGTGTGTGAAACGCGGTGCCTTCAATCGCCGAATAGAGGTCGTCTTCCGCCGTGCTGTTGAGATTCCAGCCGAGTGTGACGCCGCCGAGGTTGGGGTTGACGAGGACCGTGCGATCACCGTTGTCCCACGTCATCCGCAACAATCCGGTCTGCCCGGCACGATAATCACTGAGCCCCGCCGACAACTCGGCCACGCTGCGGCCAGTGCGAGACGCCAACGATTCAAACAAATAGCCACACGCCGACAGACCGGCTTCAATCCCCACGTACGCGGGGTGAATCGAACCCGGCACGACACCACACACGCCGGGCACGAGTCCCGTCGACTTTGCAATCGCCATCGTACACGTGGCTGTGCCAATGACGTTGACGATATCACCTTCAGCGATACCCGCACCAACCGCATCCCAGTGAGCGTCGAACGCGCCAACCGGAATTGGAATGCCAGCACTTAAACCAAGCTGCTTCGCCCACTCGGGGCAGAGCGCGCCGGCAATTGCATTGGATGTGCGATACGGACCATCAAGTTTCGCTCCGATGTCCGCAAGCAGCGGATCGACGGCGCAGAAAAACTCGTCAGGCGGAAAACCGCCGAGCGACGCATTCCAAAGCCACTTGTGCCCCATCGCACAAATGCTGCGCGGTATTAGGCGCGCATCGGTGATGCCACACAACACGGCCGCCACCATATCACAGTGTTCAACCGCAGTTGCGAATTGCGAACGTTTGTCGGGATTGTGTCGTAGCCAATGCAGCAGTTTGGCAAACCCCCATTCGGAGGAATACACGCCACCGCACCAGTCAATCGCCGGGATGCGCATCTCGTGGGCGACGGCAGTGATGCGCGCCGCCTCATCCTTCGCGCGGTGGTCGCACCACAGATAGTAGTCGTCAAGCGGCTCAAGATTCGCACCTACGGGCACCACAGTCGACCCCGTAGTGTCGAGTGCGAGCGCACGCACGTCGTGCCCGGGTACGTTCGCGTCGCGCAAGGCGCGTGCCATCGCATCAACAAGTGCGCGCATGTGTGACGCGTGAGACTGCGTGGCGAAGTCCGGATCGTGTCGGTCACGCGTAACCGGATACTCGGACACGCCATGGCCAATCACACCGTTCGACGCGTGCACGATAGACACACGAACACTCTGCGTGCCAAAATCCACGCCAGCGACAATTGTCATGGTGCGCCGTGACGCAACACGTCCCACCCCAAATATCGTGTCGTTGCTTCGTGCACAGCATCGGCAACGTGTGAGAACGTCCCCGCCACGTGGTGTTCAAAACCGTTGCGGCAAATGTGCTTAAGCAGCGTTTGTAACTGCGCAATTTCTACAACACCAGCACCGCCGAACGTCGTCAGCGGATCCTTGGTGAACCGCCCTTCGCCAACGTAGCCGCGAATGACGCCAGTCGCGTCATCAGTCGAAAAGCGCGCAAAACTCATCGGGCCCGCCTTTACCTTACCAACAATTGTGCCAAACGTGTTGTCACGGCCCACCGTACCAGCAATAATCTCCTGATAGTCCATCACCGCCGACTCAAAGAAATCGCGCGGCAGATTGCTGCAATGAAAGCAGACGGCTTTATCTGGGTCGTCGCCGTAGTTGTTGTTCCAGTCGAGCAATGCGGCCGGCGTCTGCGACGCCAGCGTCAACGCATACATGCTGATCGTGCCCATCACGTCCACCTCACACGCACTCGGCAGATTGGCGTTACTGAGCATGCTCATGATCGTGCACGGCACCACGCCAAAGTATTCCTCCATCGCCGTCCAGCACTGTACCGCGCTAATCGTCACGTCTACCTCTTTCATCCAGCGATCCATCACCAGCCCGAGTTTCGCCATTTTGACCAACGGTGCATCTGGTACGCCACTTGTGTCGACATACGCCGTCATCTCCGCGAGCTTGCGCTGCACATCAGCATCGGCATCGGTGAGACGCGCAATGCGGCCGAGGATTTCCGACAAATCAATCGGCTCCACGGAAATGCCGGCCCGTTCAAGAATCTTTTCACTGTAGCGCACGGTCTTGAACGCCGCCGGACGCGCGCCAATCGCACCAATGCGCGCACCACGCAGTCCGTTCACCACGCGACAGACCGCGACAAAGCGGCGCAAGTCGTCGCGAAATGCTTTCGACTCCGGTCGCTGTGTGTGTTGCGATGTGAGCGAATAGGGAATGCCGTACTGCGAAAGCACGTTGCAGGCCGACATCTTGCCGCAGAACGCGTCGCGCCGATGATCGATGGTCATTCTGGACGGATCATCCGACGTGGCATGCACGAGCACCGGGACGTTCAATCGCGACATGCGCAGTGTATCGGCAATCGCCCGTTCGTCACCAAAGTTCGGCAGCGTTACCACGACGCCGGCGATGTCATCCCGATGCTGACGAAACAGATCGGCACAGGCTCGTGCTTCGTCGCGGCTCTCAATCGCACCGTGATTCGTCGCCGCGGCGTCGATGATCACGGCGTCGATCCCTTCGTCGGCGAACGCGCGCAGCATGTCGGTGCGACCGGCAGCGGCCAGGTGCCCCGGAAAGAAGCCGCGATTGCCAACAATGACGCCAAGGGTGATGCGCCGAGGTGCGGGTGCGGAGGGTGCGGCTGCCGCCTTTCCTTCGCGCGCGACGCGTGCCTTTCCGCCAACGTTGGACTCGAGTTTATGGATCGACATCGCGACAGGGCAAAGTGTGTGTGGTGGCGAACATGCCGGACGCTACAGACGGTTACGCCCGTACGCTATATGATGCGTTGACACCGCGGGGTACGACCGTATGTTCCGAGCGACGCCTCTCCCACCGACACAACCCCACGCTCCGCCGTGACTTCTGCAGACGCCAAACCAGCACTGGCCCGTCGTTTTGGCGCGTCGGTGTTGCGCTCACAACAATTTGGTCTCGTCGTCGTGCTGCTGCTGTTGGCAACGGTGCTTACACTGGGCGCGGGCTCGCACCCCGATCCGCAAACCGGCGCGGTCGTCAACAACTTTCTCAATCGCTACACGCTCGTGCAGATGGCTACCGACGCCAGCGCGTTCGCCATCATGGGCGTTGGCGCGACGATGGTGATCATCTCGGGCGGCATCGATCTATCGGTCGGTGCCGTGTACGCGCTCTCGGGCGTGATGATGGCGATGTTGCTGCGCGCCGTCGGGCCGATGGCTCCAGTCGCGACCGTGATGCTCGGCTTGGCCACGTGTCTGGTGGTGAGTCTGTTGTGCGGATTGGCCAACGGCATCATGGTCGCCGGCCTTGGTGTGCATCCGTTCGTGATTACGCTGGGCACAATGTGGATGCTGCGCGGCGTCTCGTTTGTCACCAGTCGCGCGGAAAGTATTCTCGTGCCGCAAGCGCTCACGTCAGTTGCCAAAGCGCCGTTGGGGTTCGGCACATCGCTCTATCCGGTGCCGCTGCTCTGCATGCTGCTGGTGATGGTGCTCGGCAGTGTGTACCTCACACGCACCGTGCCCGGACGACACATCTTTGCCGTCGGCAGCAATGCCGATGCGAGTCGTTACTCCGGGCTCAACGTGCCGCGTATCACGATCGGCGTGTTTGTACTCAGTGGACTCTGCGCGGGCGTCGCCGCGTTTCTGGGTGCCGCGTTTTACGGATCGGCGACATCGTCTGACGCGAACGGATACGAGTTGTATGTGATCGCGTCGGCCGTTGTTGGTGGCGCGTCGCTCACCGGCGGCAAGGGGAGCGCGTTAAGCGCCATGCTCGGCGCGTTGCTCATCGTGATGATGCGGCAGGGCATGCGGACCTTGCACTTTGACCAAAACTACGAATGGATCATCATCGGCGCCGCACTGATTATTGCCGTGGTGATCGATCAGCGCAGTGTCAAAATGTTGTCGCACCGCTTCGCCGCCGCGGCGTGATGCGGCACACGTTACCGTGCAGCGGGCGCACGTCACCGTTTTTCACCGGAATCATCATGTTTGCACGATCATCTGGACTGCCGTTCGTTTCGCGTTGCGCCCTGGCTGGTGTGCTCCTCGGCGCGTGCGACGGTAAGACGAGTGACACGGCGGCGGTCGGCGCTGCAAATGGGGCCGCAGCAACTGGCAAGACGTTCACAATTGCCATGATCGCCAAAAGCTCCACCAATCCGGTGTTTCTTTCCGGGCGACAAGGGGCAGAAGCTGCTGCCAAAGAACTGACGGCCAAACATGGCGTGACGGTCAAGATTGACTGGCTCACTCCACCCAACGAAGATGGCGCATTGCAGGCGCAGCGCATGTCCGAGGCGGTGAACTCTGGTGCGAACGCGATTCTATTGTCGTCGAGCGACGCGGGCAAAGTGCGTGGCGCGGTGAACGAGGCGGTCGATCGCGGCGTGCCGGTGATGACGTTTGACAGTGATGTGCCCGACTCCAAGCGGTTCTCGTTTTACGGTGGCGATGATGTGAAGATGGGCGCGCAAGTGATGGACGAACTCGCGGCGCAGATGGGTGGCAAGGGCAAAGTTGCGATCATTGCCGGAAACCAGAACGCGCTCAACTTGCAAGCGCGCGTGCGAGGCGTGCGCGAAGCGGCGACCAAGTTTCCTGGGATCACCATCGTCAACGCGTTTTATCACGCGGAAACACCGCAAGATGCGGCGGCTGAAGTGTTGCGCATCAAGAACGCCTATCCGGATCTGCAAGGCTTCGCGATGATTGGTGGCTGGGCACTCTTCACCCGCACGCTGCTCACGGATCTTGACCCCAAGAAGATCAAGATCGTGTCGGTTGACGCGCTGCCGGCGGAACTCGCGTACGTCAATGCGGGTTTGGCGCCGGTGCTCTTTGCGCAACCAACGTACAGCTGGGGTTACGTGTCGGTGAACACCATTTTCGATCACGTCTACCTCAAGAAGGACGTGCCGCCACAAGTCATGATGGACCTCATTCGCGTGTCGAAAGACAACCTTGGCACGTGGGCGCGACAGCTCAGAGATTGGGGCTTCAGCGACGTCGATCCCGCGTTCCTTGCTCTGCCCAAGTAGGTGACAACACCGCGCGTTCGGTTTCGGGGCATCACCAAACGCTTTCCCGGCATGGTGGCGCTGCGCGACGTGTCCTTCGACGTCGCACCCGGATCGTGTCACGCGATTTGCGGCGAGAACGGTGCAGGCAAGAGTACGCTGGGGCGCATGCTGGCCGGGTTGCAGCAACCGGACGGCGGCTCGATGGAACTCGACGGCGTTGCGGTGCACTTCGCGTCACCGCGTGATGCACTCGCGGCCGGTGTGGCCATGGTGCACCAGGAGCTGGCTTTTTGCGACAACCTGTCGGTCGCCGAGAATTTATGTCTGCGTGCATTGCCGCAGCGGATGGGTTTTGTCGACAAGACGGAGTTACGCGCGCGGGCGCGCGCCCTGCTCGATGCGGCCGGGTCACGTATTGATCCTGACCGCGAAATGCGACGCTTAAGTATTGCCGAACAACAGGTGGTGCAGATTGCGGCGGCGGTGGGTGAAGGTGCCAAAGTTATCATCTTCGATGAACCCACCAGTTCACTCGGCGACACCGAAGCAGCGCAGCTGTTCGCGTTGATGCGCACGCTGCGCGCGCGTGGGGTGACGCAGTTGTACGTCTCGCATCGGCTGCCCGAAATCTTTGACATGTGCGACACGATCACCGTGTTGCGCGATGGACAGCATGTGTCTACGCAACCGGCGTCGACGCTCAGCGAGGCCGATTTGGTGCGATTGATGATTGGACGCGAGGTCGGCGACTACTTTGCGCAGCAGGGTGCCGTCACGCGAGGCGACGAGCGGTTGCGTGTGGAAGGGTTCACATCGCCCGGTCATTTCGCCGATGTGTCGTTCACTGTGCACGCCGGCGAGGTGGTTGGTTTAGCTGGACTTGTTGGTGCAGGACGGTCGGAGATTGCGCGCGCCATCTTTGGTCTGGACCCCGCCGTGCGCGGCGACGTGCATGTGCGTGGAGCGCCGGTGCGAATTCGCACACCGCGCGACGCGATGCGCTATGGACTCGGCTTCGTGCCCGAGGATCGCAAAAAACATGGGTTGGTGCTCGGCATGCGCAGTCGTGAGAATGCGACGCTGCCCACGCTCAAACGATTCGCGCGCGGCGGATGGATTGATCGATCGCGGGAGTTGGCGGCCGTGCAAACCAGTTTTGATCGCGTGGCGTTGCGTGTTGGGCGCGAGAACGTGGTGTCGTCGTTATCGGGTGGCAACCAGCAGAAGGTGGTGTTGTCCAAGTGGCTCACGGCCAATAGCGATCTCCTGCTGCTAGATGAGCCCACGCGCGGCGTGGATGTTGGCGCGAAAGCCGAGTTGCATGCATGGATCGCGCAGCGCGCGCGCGAGGGTGCGGCAGTGTTGCTGATCTCCAGTGAACTGCCGGAATTACTAGGACTGTCGACGCGCATTCTGGTGTTGCGCGAAGGCCGGTTGCGCGGTGAGGTGTCCCGCGCGGACGCAACGCAGGAAGGGTTGCTGCGAATGATGGCGGGGCTGGCGTAACCTACGAAGTTCGTCGCGCGGCGAAGCGCAACGCTTCGAGTTCCCTGCGCAGCGGTGCCCAGTACGCTCGATCCGCCAGCATTTCGCTGGCCTGTTCTTGCGCCAGCGCTGCGCTCACGTCACCGCCATTCAGTGCGGCGTTCACCGCAGGCCGGGTGGACAACAGTGCTGGCGTGCGAAAGCGGATCACCACTTCTGCAAGGAATTCGGGCGATCGAAGTTCCGACAACCAGAACGCGACTTCACGCTCCGAGGCGTCGCGATCGCGCGCCGCGTCATAGGACGCATCCACCAAGCGTCGCAGCATCGGCCAATCCTTGTCTCGCTGCGTCTTCTTGGCCTGTACCAGATCATCGAGTGCCATCAACTCGATCGTTTGCACAGTGTCGAAAGTAGTCGCATCGAGCGTAAGCGTCGTACGTCGCTCCCACAAATCGGCGAACGGCGCGACGCCACGCATCTGGCTCATCACATCAACGCGAAGCGGAGCATCCAGTGGTGCGAGACCAGGTACGCTGAAATGCACCACGTGTCCGCGACGCAAGTATTGCGCATCAAACGGAGGCACGGCGATCACTGTCGCCTGCAACGTGTGCATCGCGGCCGACAACCGCGGTAACGCCTCGTCAGTGGCCAGTACGGCGAGATCAAGGTCCCGACTATACTCCGCTGCGCCGTACAACACGCACGCCTGGCCGCCCATCAACAGGGCGGGGACGTCGAACTGCCGGATCGTAGAAAGGACTCGAAGGATCTGGGTCGGGATCACTGGTGCCTCCGAGTGCGTGATACCATGCCGCGAGTTTCGTCATCTCCGTCCAACGCTGTTGCGGAGTGAGACGCATCCAGTTGGCGGTCTCTTCGCCGTACAGGTCTTCGAGCGTTACGGGCGTCCGCTCGTCAGAGGGTGCGGTCATACGGCAAAAACTACAACGTCGCGCGAGAAGAGGAACCTCAAGCCGCACGCTGGTTTCTGGGCCCGCGGTCTCAGGCTACATTCATCGAAGCTGGCAATCCTGCGGACACTTTTCCGTCGCGCCGTCAGGCGCCGAAGGTGGAGGACGAGTGGTCGATGGTCATCACAGCGCATGGCGATGTGTCGTGGTCCCGAATGAGTAGCGCCGTTGAGCGTGTGCAGGATCGGTTGCTGCGCGCGACACGAGCGCTGGACGACGCGCAGGTTCCGTACGGCGTGATCGGCGACAACGCCGTCACCGCATGGGTGTCTCGCGTGGACCTCGCCGCCGTACGCAATGCACAAGACGTCGACATTCTGCTGCGACGAGTTGACCTTGATCACGCGCGCGACGCACTGCAGAGCATCGGTTTTGTGTATCGACACGTCGCTAGCGTTGACATGTTCCTTGATGGCCCCGATGCCAAGGCTCGCGACGCGGTCCACGTCATCTTCGCCAACGAGCGCGTCCGGCCCGAATACGTCATGCCCGCCCCTGATGTCAGCGATGTGGAGCGGACCGCTTCGTTTTCACTGCTCACGCTCGACGCGCTTGTACGAATGAAACTCACGTCATTCCGCGACAAAGATCGCGTTCACGTGCGCGACCTGATTGACGTCAACCTCGTCGACGCGACTTGGGCTTCACGCCTCCCAGCGCCGCTTGGCGCACGATTGCAAGCGCTGCTAAACGACCCGGACGGCTAACGCGTCAGGCAGCCGGGACTAACCGCGAGCCGAGCGTCTCGACTTCCGGCCAGTCGAGAGCGAGTTTCCTCGTGCCCGCATTGGCCACGCCACCGGTCGCCCGCAGAACTCGAGACGGAGTACACCCGTGAACCACAACGCTCAACTACGACAATCCGCCGCCAGACTGCGGATGGTCCCGCTGCTACTCGCGCTCTCGTCGTCGGGTGCCTTTGCCCAAACACCAGCGACAAACTCGCTTGGCAAGAAAGTGCTCTCGGTCGCGGACTACGCACGCTGGAAGAGCATCGACAACGCACAAATCTCGGGCGACGGCAGGTGGGTCACATACGGACTGCGGTTGACGAACACTGTCACCACAGACGCGAAGCCGGTGTTGCACGTCCTCAATCTCGCAACCAATCAGGACGTCGAGATTCCGAACGCCACACAGGCCTCGTTCTCGCCAGACTCGCGCTGGATCGTGTACCAGGTTGACACGCCAGCTGGTGGACGCGGCGGTCGGGGCGGCGCAGGTGCGGCGGCTCCCGCCGACTCGACCGCAGTGATCACGCCACCACCACCAGGCGCAACGCCTGCACCAGCCGCCGGTGGACGCGGGGCTGCACCAACGCCGCCAGCGCGTCGCTACGAACTACGCGAACTGGCAACGGGACGTGTGCAAGCATGGCAAGACATGCAATCCGCCACGTTTTCGCCAACCGCCACGCACGTCATGCTGCGTCGACGTGTACCTGGTGCGCCGGACGCGGCAGGTGGTGGACGCGGTGCAGGACCGAGTGGCGGCGGTGGAGGCGGTGCCGCGGCAACAAGCACAACCGGCGTACGCGGCGCCGACGTTGTCCTCCACGATCTCACCTCGGGACGCAGCCAGTTCCTCGGCAGTGTCGGCGAAGCCGCATTCAACAAGAAGGGCGACCTGCTGGCCTACACCGTCGACGCCGCATCGCGTGATGGCAATGGACTGTTTTTGCTCAACCTGCAGAGCGGCCGCACCGACGTGCTCGACAACGATGCGCGCAACTACAATCGACTCAGCTGGAATGACGACGGCACCGGACTCGCCGTGCTCAAGGGCAAAGAGGTCGACAAGATGCGCGAGCGCGACAACATGTTGATTGTGTTCGACAACGTGCGCACCGCGCTCACCAGCGCCGAGTACGCGCCAGCGAAGCTCGATCCTACGGCGGCGGCTGGATTCCCGAAAGGCTACGTGATCAGCGACCGCGCCGCACTCGCCTGGAGTGACGATGGCAAGCGCGTCTTCCTCGGTATTATTCCGCAGCGTGCAGCCACCGATACATCGCGACGCCGAAGCACGGATTCCATCGCTGATGTCGATGTCTGGCGCACACAGGATGAACGTATTCAATCGATGCAGATGATCCGCATTGAGGCCGACCGCAACTTCACGTTTCGCGAGTCATTCGAGATTGCATCGGCCAAATACGTGACGCTCACTGATTCGTCGATGCGCGACGTGGAACTCGCCCAGTCTGGCGTGTGGGCGGTTGGACGTGACACACGGGCCTACATCTCCGACTACAAACGCCCTGCGGCCGACATCTATAGAGTGAACACGGCAACGGGCGAACGCACGCTGATGCTCAAGGGGCAACTGACCAGCGGCGCCGTGTTCGGCATTTCGCCCGACGGGCACAAGTACCTCTACTGGAAAGACGACAAGTTCCAGTCGTACGATCTCAATACGGGCGCGTCGAAAACACTGGGTGTGGGAAGCCCAAGCTTTGTGGACATGGAATACGACCATCCGGGACCCAAGCCGTCGTATGGTGTCGCTGGGTACACACCCGACGGCAGTGGCGTGGTGGTGCAGCATCGTTATGACCTCTGGTTGTTCCCGCTTGACGGCACGTCGCCCGCGCGCAACCTCACGAACGGATTGGGCAACAGGAACGAGATGGCGTTGCGGTACGTCCGCACGGAACCCATCGACTCGTCGCTCAAACGGGCATCGCGTGTGGCGCGCGAGATCGACCTAAGTAAACCGATCACGCTCTCCGTCTACGGCGAATACACAAAAAAGGCGGGCTTCTATCAACTCGCCAACGGACAGTTGACGGAACTCAAGTACGATGACGCCTCGTACAGTGTCCCGGTACGCGCGGCCAAAGCCGACAAGTTCTTGTTCACGCGACAAACGTTTGTCGAGTTCCCTGACCTTGTGGTGTCGGGGGCGAGCTTCGCCAACGTGACGAAGATCTCCAACGCGAACCCGCAACAAGCAGAGTACGCGTGGGGCAAGCGCGTGTTGTTCGACTTCAAAAACAAGGACGGCAAGCGTCTGCAGGGCATCCTCGCACTCCCCGACGACTACAAGCCGGGCGAGAAGCGTCCGATGATCGTCAACTTCTACGAGAAGAATTCACAGAATCTTCATCGCTATTCGTCGCCATCGTATCTCACCGGTATGGGCGCGTCGCCGATTGAAGCCGTGAGTCGCGGCTACATCACGATGCTGCCCGACATTCACTTCCGCACCGGGTCGTCGCATTCTGATATGCAGGAATGTGTTGAGGCGGCGACGCGCAAAGTGATCGAGATGGGGTATGTGGACCCCAAGCGCATTGGTCTCAACGGACACAGCTACGGTGGCGAAGGCGCAGCGTTCATCGGCACACGGTCGCGTCTCTTTGCCGCGGTCGGCATGGGTGCCGGCGTAACCGATCTCTACACCGATTTCAGTCAGAGCTGGGGCTGGTCGTACCAGGTAACCGGCGGCAGTGGCGCCAACGGCAATGACTACTATCTGTACGGACAGGGACGATGGGGCGTGTCGCCATGGGACGCGCCGGAGTTGTATCACTTTGAGTCGGCACTCACACATGTGCGCGAGACGACGTCGCCATTTCTTATCATGCATGGCACTGCAGACCCCACGGTCGGGTTCCCCGAAGGCATGAATTTCTATAACGCGCTGCGTTACAACGGGAAGAACGCTGTCATGCTGGCGTATCCCGGTGAAGGACATGGCTTGCGCGGGCTGGCCAATCGTCGCGACCTCACCGTGCGTTACTTCCAGTTTTTTGACCATTTCCTGAAAGGCACGCCGGCACCAAAGTGGATGACGGACGGCGTACCGTTCATCGCCAAGGACACGATGCGTGACCCAGGATGAACATGCGCTAGCGACGCCTCTCGCGTGGGATGCGCCGCTCGCGGATTACGACGCACAAGCGCGTCACCTGCTTGATGCGTTCCACGCGGGAAGCGCGCGTGCGCTCGAAGTGTTTCACAACAACCTGCCGCGTTTTCTCGATGACACCGTGGTCTGGTTGCCAAAGCGGATCAGTGACGCAGAGATTCGCTCCGCGTCGCTGACAAGCGACGATGCGCGACTCGTCGTGGCCCGCGTCTACGGCTATCAGGGCTGGAGTGCGCTCGCCGATGTGGTGACGGCGGTCGCTGATGTGACGTCGACGGTGCTTGCGTTTGAGCGGGCGGTGGAGGCGGTGGTCGACGGTGATCTGGACGGGCTCACGTCGATGCTACGGGCAAACGCGAACCTCGTCACCGCACGATCGACGCGCGTCACTTGTCAGGACCCGCCGGTACACGGCGCGACGCTGCTGCATTATGTCGCGTGCAACGGCGTCGAGAACATGCGTCAGCGATCTCCGGCCAACGCCGTAGATGTTGCGCGCCTGTTACTCGAATCGGGCGCAGCGGTTGACGCGCTGGCTGGCATGTACGGTGCACAGTGTACGACGCTCAGCATGCTCGTCTCCAGCACGCCACCGGCGGACTGCGGCGTCCAGGTGCCGCTCACACATCTGTTGCTGGATTATGGCGCCAATCCAGACGGCGCTGGTGTTGGTGCGTGGAGTTCGCCGCTCCTCACGGCACTCGTGTTCGGTTTCCGTGATGCCGCCGAGGTGCTGGCCACACGCGGCGCGCGCGTCGACGATCTCGTCAAAGCGGCGGGGCTTGGCCGTCTGGCGACCTGCGTGACGATGCTGCCGTCGTCAACCGCAGACGAACGGCATCGCGCACTCGCGCTCGCGGCAACGGTCGGTCATGCAGACGTTGTGCAGCTACTTGTCGAAGACGGCGCTGATCCGAACCGCTTGAACCCCGATGGCTTCCACTCACACTCGACGCCGTTGCATCAAGCAGTGGCGGCGGGTCATATCGCCGTCGTGCAGTATCTCATCGCACACGGTGCGCGCACGGATATCCGCGACACGCTTTGGGATGGCAGTGCGCTGGGTTGGGCCGAACACTGCAATCAGCCAGCGGTTGCCGAGTGTCTGCGTGCGGCGGGTGCTGTGTAGTCAGGACAATTGGCGAGCGACGTTGAGCAACATTTCGTCGTTGCCGCGTGCGGCAATCATGGACAGTCCGAGCGGACAACCCTGCAGTGTTGCGATCGGCAAACTCACCTGCGGCAATCCACCCAGTCCCGCGATGCACAAAAGGCCGAGCGCGCGGGTGCGAAACGCGGCGGTGTCTTCTGGGGAACTGTCGCGGATCGGTGCGATGTCGGGTGCAGTTGGAAGGAGCATGATTGCGTTGTCGCGCAGCATGGCATCCAGTCGCGCGGAGATGTCTCGCCGCCGCTCCGTCATGCGCGCAACGTCGTGCGCGGTGATCTGCGCCGTCGCGTCAAAGCGACCTTGAATGATTGGGCCGAATGTTGGTCGCACGCGCATGACCCACTCGCCATGCGTCTCCCAGATGTTGCCAAACTGCAGCATGCGAAACACCTCATACCAATCGGCGAGTCCCTCGTCACTGACTGTCACGCGCTCCGCAGCGCCGAGCACACGCGTGACGCGCTCAAGCGCCGGTTGCAATGCGCGCGCCGCCTCCGGCAGCACGTAGTCGAACGCATCTTGCGCAATGAGCACGCGACCGGGCGTTGCGGCCTGACCGCCGAGCAACACATCGCCGATGCGCGCGAGCAGATTGGCGTCGCGCGCAAACCAGCCGCAGGTGTCGAACAGCGGTGCGAGTGGGCACACGCCGTCCAGTGGAATGCGGCCGTGCGTTGGGCGTATGCCATAGACGCCACAGAAACTCGCTGGTGCGCGCACGGAACCACCGGTGTCACTGCCGATGGCGAAATCCACAAGTTCCGCAGCAACGGCGGCCGCAGACCCACTCGACGATCCACCCGGAATGCGGCCGGGAGCCGCGACGTTGATCGGCGTGCCATAGTGGAAATTCTCGCCAGAGAGACTGAACGCCATCTCTTCGGTGTGCGTCTTGCCAACCATGGTGGCACCAGCGTGCAACATGCGCGCGGTGACCGATGCGTGCGCATTAGCTGTGTCGTGTGTGCGCAGCCAATCGGGACTGCCAAACCCCGTTTTGTGGCCCGCAACGTCGTAGATGTCTTTCAGGCCAAAGGTGAGTCCAGCGAGTGGACCGAGCGCGTCGCCGGGCAGTGCGACATGCGTGTGTCGGCAGAACGCGTTGACGTGATCGTGGACGAGAATGCTCATGCGCCAAAATACCGCCGGGAACAGTCGCGCACATGAAACGAGGCGTCGTTGGCGCGGCGATGACCGAGCGGTTCCGCCAGTACTCGCGCCTTGCTGGCCGACAAGGCGTAAACGATTTCCGCGGCGGCCCCCGCGACGAAGCGGTGCCGTCGGGACGACAAACCGATAAAGCCGCCTTAGCGGAAAACCGCTTGCTCATGCATATTCTGTGACGCCTCAGCCTACTGCATGGGCGTCTGCATTTCCAGAAATACACAACACCTGAAAGGACACGCGACGATGAGCGACCTACTCAATTCCCTGAAAGGACAGTTGTCTTCCGCGATGGTCGACCAACTGGCCTCAAAGTTCGGCGAGAACCCGAGCCACATCACCAAGGCCATGGGTGGCCTGCTACCCACCGTCCTCGGTGGTCTGATCAGTAAGAGCGGCGACAGCGGCGTGATGAGCACCGTCATGGGCATGCTCGGCAACAAAGGCAATCAAGGATTGTTGGACGGCATTGGGAGCATGATCGGCGGCAACGCGATGGGGCACAACCACGCCGAGAATCCCGCCTCCGGCATGATTAGCGCACTGTTCGGCAACAAGATCGATAGCGTGCTCGGCGCGATCAGCGCATTCTCTGGCATCAAGCAGTCAAGCGCATCGGGACTGATGGGACTCGCGTCCAGTCTCGTGATGGGAGTGCTGAGCAAGAAGGTGGCCGGTGGCATGGGACTCAGTGCACTCACCAGCATGCTGGCGAAAGAAGCACCGAGCATCATGGCCGCGTTACCTGGCGGGATGAGCAACCTGATGGGCTTCAAGATGCCGAGCATGCCCAACGTGCCAACGGTGCCGAGCATGAAGAGGAGTTCGAACACCGGCATCTGGATTGGTGCGCTGGCAGCACTCGGCTTGTTGTTGTTCTGGTGGCAAGGTCGGAGCAGCTCGACGACGCCGGCAGTGGCCACGTTGGAAGCACCAAAGGTCGATTCGATCGCGGGAACGGTTGCCGTTGCGGCCGATAGCGCGATGTCCAAGGTGAGCGGCTTCTTCAAGAAACTCGGCAGCGGATTTGAGCTGCGCGGCGACAGCACCGGCATTGAGAGCGGTCTGGTCACGTTCATCG
>JAYSVL010000166.1:0-22405 GCA_043718595.1 Gemmatimonadaceae bacterium | reverse complement strand
GCCCTGCAGCCCGAGTTCGAGGGACCTACCCTCATCGCTTGCACAGCATGTACTTAGAGAATCCATCTAACTCCTTGTACTTCGTGGCACACCGGAGGTCTGGCAGAGGTTCGCGAAGATCGCTGAGGACAACTCTTGAAAGGTTCTCTGCGCAACCCTGCGACCTCCGCTAACCCTCCGCGTCAAATGCTGTTCGGTAGGCTGGCGGCACCGCCGAAGGGTTCGTGTTCTGATCCACCCGATGTTACAATTGCGTTTATGACCGGTGGATCGATCTTCATTAGCTATCGGCGAGAAGATTCGGCGGGGGAAGCCGGACGTCTCGCCGAGCATCTCGTGCGCCGTTTTGGTGCCGATCGTGTCTTCATAGATATCGACACAATCGCGCCCGGCGCCGACTTCGTTGACGAACTTGGCCGCGCGCTCAACGGCACCGCGGTCGTTTTGGTGGTGATTGGTCGCCAGTGGCTGTCGGCCAGCAACGCGGATGGTTCCCGTCGACTTGATGATCCGAATGATTTCGTGCGTCGGGAGATTGAGACGGCGCTGGCGAAGGGCACGCGCGTGATCCCCGTGCTCGTCCAGAATGTGACGATGCCGCCTGCGTCGGCGCTTCCGTCGGCGTTGAGCGCGCTTGCGATACGACAGGCGATGATGATTCAGCATGAAGAATTCAGCGACGACGCACAGCGGCTCGCCGATTCCGTCGCACCATCGCTCGGCGCGTCAACGGCGCGTGCCGCAGCACTGTCACCGGTCACTTCCAGGCGCAGCCTCTTCGTGGCGCTGGCAGTGGCTGCGGTGATCGCCGTGACCTTTCTCGCTGTGCGTGCACAACGAGAAACGGTCGACACCGCACTGGCCAAGGCCAGTGTCGACAGTGTGAAGACGGCGAAGCAACGCCTTGTCGATGATTTGGTGAAAGTTGCGTCCGATCAGCGCGAGCGGCTGCAGTTTGCGGACGCGATGACCACGCTTGACAGTGCGGTGGCGCTGCCGGCGAATGTGTCACGGGCCAAGCTGCTTCAGGAAGACGTCGCGATGCAGTGGATTCGCGATTTGCGCGTTGGTGAAGGACAAACGTTCGGTGATGCGATGGCGCGCCCGCTGGTGGTGCTTGATCGCGCGGCACCATTTGCCAGCGGTGTACGACAAGGCGACCTGCTGGCGCATCTGGGCTGGGCGGTGTTCTTACGATGGCGTGACGGTGATCGCCGACTGCGACCGTTGGACGCCTACAGACAAGCGCTCGCGGCCGACTCGCTCAATCCGTTTGCCAACGTGTTTCTCGGGCACTGGCTGCTATCGTATGACTCCGGTCCGGATGCGGTGCCGAAGGCAGGCGCATACTTCGCGACAGCACTCCGCAGTGGCCGCGAGACCGAGCAGGTGCGTCGCTTTCAAATGTCGGCGCTCAAGAACGACCTTTCCGTCGCCAGTCGCCTAGAGATAGTGCGCGTGATGAACGAGATGCGCGTGCAGAAGCAGTCACTACCCGCCGGCAGTGCGCGCAACGCGTGGAGTATCTACTATTTTGCACTCAATGGTCAGGCATCGCTGACGGTGTCCGACCTCATGCAAGTGCTGCCGGCCGCCGAGCATCTCGAGACGTATCGGTGGGCCTTCGCTGATGAAGTTTCCCGCGACGAGAGCAAGGGCACACAGTTTCGTTTCTACGTCGCGAGACTGCGCGCCGAAACGCCGGAGAGTGGGTCGGCGGTTGATTCACTGCTTGTGCTGCGCAAAGAGCTCGGCAGCGATCCGGGCATGTTGCATGACGCGGTGATCGCGGCGCTCAAGGAACTCAAACCGCGTGTGCCAAAGTAGTTCGCACCGTCGTGATCAGAACGTCGCTTCGAGGGTGACGAACACGCTGCGCGGTGACAGCACGAAGTATCGCACGCGTCCTGACGACGACACCGACCCACTGCCGAACCGCTGACTGTCGCCGAGGTTTGTTCCGCGGACAACTAGTGCATAACGGGAGAATGTGACACGTGTTGACGCGTCGAGTACAAAGAAGTCAGGCAGCACACGATCTACACTTCCCGTGTTATCGAGAAACGCGCGGGACTGGTAACGTCCTTCGGCGGTGAAGGACAGGGTGTTCGTAGCCGCGACGGTGAGGCGTTGGGCACCGATGAAGCGCGGGGTGAGCACGGGTTCCACATTGCGACGAATCACCGGCGTGCCACGCGATGAGTCGGTAAACGCCTTGATCCGATTGACACTCCACGCGGCATTCCCACCCCACGTCAGGCGCGACGACGTTCGCCATGAGCCGTCCAGTTCAATGCCGCGCCGATAGCTGGCCCCCACATTGCGCCGCAGCACGGCACCGGAGGCCGTTGGCGCGCCAATACGGGCGATGTCGTTCCGGAAATCCATACTATAGATGTTGGAACGCAGTTCGAACGTCGGCCGTACGAGGTTGAGGCCGATCTCGGCGTCACGCACGGACTCCGGTTTGACGCGCGTGAAGTCACCGTAGGCATCGACGTTGCTGGCGTTCAGATCGTCGTCACCGGCGAAGAGATCGCTGCGCGCCGGCTCGCGCGTTGTGGTGCCGTACGACGCAAAGGCGGTTACACCGTTTGCAACGCGTATTGTGACGCCCGCTTTCGGATTGAAAAACGTCCAGTCAATGCTCCGACCCGTGATGCCCGCGTTGGCATCTGGCGTGTAGCGGAACTGCGCGTGACGCGCTTGCACGTCCGCGAACCAGCGCGCACGACCCGCCTGGTACGCGGCTTTAGTGAATGCACTGACGTCGGCTTTGTGCCCGGTGTTGTCGTACAACGTCGTATTGGCCAAATACCCGCGATGCGCGCGTTGGTACGTATTGGCGTTAATGCCGGCATTGAGCTGCAACGCGCCGGACTCACGATTCACCGCACTGGTCACGCCGTACCACGTGTGGGCGAGGTTAAAGCGATAGCGGTCCGGCAACTCGAAGTAGTCGTAGCTGCCGCTTGCCGAGTTACGATAGACCGTCGTGTTCAAGGACGTGGTTGCGCTCACGATGCGTGTGTAGGCGAGGGCTACCATTTGCTGCCCAAAACGATCACGCTCGTCAACCGCGAGCGGGTTGTAGCGCCGGTTCTGTTGCAACTGGGCGAGCGTCGCTCCAGTGTACGACAATGTGTCGGCCAGCAGCCCAACGAGTGCGGTGAGTTTGAGAATGTCACGATCACCGAACCATCCGGCGCCAACAAAACCACTGCGTCCGAGCACACCGCTGTGGTCACGAAATCCGTTGGTGCGAAGTGCGCTGGCGCGCCCGTACACCGCAAAGCGTCGCGCGACAAGCCCAGAGCCAAAGCCCGCCGTCACGCGCTGCGCGCCGAACGAGCCGAGTTGGAGTTGGGCGTCGCCGTGCGCCGAACTGCGGGCGATGGGCAGTGTTTCAAAGTTGATTGAGCCCGCGAACGACGCGGTGCCGGCCGTGCTGGTGCCAACGCCACGCTGGACTTGCACCGATTGCACACTCGACATGAGGTCCGCGAGGTTGGCGAAGTACAGTACTTGATCTTCAGGATCGTTGAGCGGGATGCCGTCGATGGTGATGTTGATGCGCGTCTGGTCAACACCACGCAGGCGCAGGTAACTGTAGCCCCACTGCGTGCCGGATTCCGTGTGCGCCGTGAGCGATGGCGACGCCGTCTGCAACAGCAACGGCACATCCTGACCGAACTGACGTTGCGTGATTGTCGCTCGATTGAGCGTGGTTTGTGCAATCGGTGCGGCATCTGAGGCACGAATGGCCGTCACCAGGACGCGCTCCATGCGGCGTGCCGAGTCGGGCTGCGTGCGCACGGTGTCGACACGTTGTGCGGACAGTGGTGCTGCAACATACATCATCGCGAATGCGACAATCGCGTGGCATACACAGGCGACGCAGCGACGCGCTGCGCGCGTCTCGCTGAAACTGGACATCATAGGACTCCCTACGCCGGTACGAGCCGGATCAGGTTCTACGGGACTCTCTCAGCCGACGCTCACTGGCGGCGTCGGCACCCCGGTCATGTGACATGAACAGTAATCTGTCGCTGTGCCCGCGTGTAGTTTTCGCGCTATGAATACGCTTTGCGCCTGGCTCATCGCGCACAGCAGCTCGTGTGCGGAGCTGTTCGGGTTTATCTGCGGCGTCGTTAATGTGTACCTGGCGACGCGCGAGAACATCTGGAGCTGGCCATTCGGCGTGCTCAACGCCGCTTTCTATATCGTGGTGTTTGGCAAGGCGGGACTGTATTCGGACACCGGGCTGCAGGCGGTGTATCTGGTGCTGTCGTTCTACGGGTGGTGGCACTGGGTGCGCGGCAACGCTGACCATGCGCCGGTGGTGGTGACAAGAACGCCGGCGCGACTTGCGGTCACGTTAGGCGCCGTTGCCGCCGTCAGCTGGTTTGTGCTGTTCAGCGTGACATCGCGTATCCCGGGCAACAAACAGCCACTGCTTGACGCGGGGCTGACATCATTGAGTCTCGTCGCGCAGTGGATGATGACGCGTAAACTGCTGGAGAACTGGCTACTCTGGGTTGCGCTCGACGTTGTGTATGTCGGCCTGTTCATGTCGCGTGGACTCCGCCTCACTGCGGTGCTCTATGCTGTATTCCTCGTGCTTGCCATCTCTGGTCACTTCGAATGGAAACGATCAATCGACCGCCGCTCACTCGCGTTGTCCTGACCGGCTCGGAGTCTGTCGGCAAGACGACGCTCGCGGCGCAACTCGCCGCGCACTATGGCACACACGTCGTCCCCGAGTTCGTGCGTGGCTACGTCGCAAAAAAGGGGTCACGACTGGATTTCACGGATCATGGCCCGATCGCCCTCGGACAGATGGAGTTCGAGGACCGCTTTATCGCGCACGGCGGCACACTCCTCCTGCAGGACACCGATCTGGTGAGCACCGTGGTGTACTGTTATCACTATTTTGGACGCTGTCCGCCTTTCATTGAAGAGGCAGCGATTGCGCGCCGACCCGCGATGTACCTGCTACTGGACACTGACGTCCCATGGGTGCCCGACGCCGTCCGCGATCGCGGCGATCGGCGTGTCGAAGTGCAGCAACTGTTCGAGGACACGCTCGCGCGACTGTATGCGCCGGTAACAAAGATTCGCGGCGACTTTGCGACGCGACTGGCGTCGGCCATCCGGACGATTGACCAGCTTCTTGCTGCACGCCACGGGACGCCGGGCAAACCGCCGCTTGCGGAATGACCACGCGGACGCAATCATCGACGCACCTACTCACCTTAGCGAGGTTACATCGTGGCCAGCGACTCCCAGAGTTTCAGCAATCACACGAGAATGGTTCCCGGCTATCACTATGCGACCTTCATGCTCGCGGTTGTATTCGCGGTATGGTGCGTGGTACGCGCTATCCGGATGCCCGCTGCCGAAACGCTCTATCCGTTGGCTGGCGCACTGGCCCTGATCGGCACCACGTGGTACGCGCGCGCCTTCGCACTGCAGGCGCAGAACCGCGTCATTCGGCTTGAGGAGCGTCTGCGCCTGGCCCGCCTGCTGCCAGCCGACCTGCAGAGCAGCGTGGACAACATTGACCCAGCACAACTCATCGGCTTACGCTTTGCGTCCGACAACGAAGTGGGCGACTTGGTACGCAAAGTCATTGCCAATCCGGCGATGACGGCGAAAGAGATCAAAGCGCAGATCAAGAACTGGCGCGCCGACCACTATCGGGTCTAGCGAGCACCACGCGTCATTTCTACCGTGACGGCGATACCACCGTTGCTGGTTCGCAGGCGCGTTTCCATAGGAATGCGGAGCTGCGCTGACAAATGTTTGTCCGGAACCAACATCGCCAATCGCCAGCCGCGACCACCGTCACGCAGGATGTCACCCATTCTTGCGTAGAGACTCCGCAGATCGGCGCCATCGCTGACGCGGAGTCCGTACGGCGGGTTGGTGATGACAAGACCACGTGCGCCGATCGCCGGGAGGTCAGTCTCGGACAGCGGTTGTTGTGCGATCACGACGTCCTGCAGCACGCCGGCGCGTTCCGCGTTGGCCTGTGCGGCATCACACGCACCGGCATCGCGATCCGCCATCACAATCGGTGCGCCCGCTGACTCGTGCTGCGCCGCGCGTGCCTCGTCGCGCAGTCGTGCACCCTCCGTCGCGTTGTGCCCAGGCCACTGTTCAAGCGCGAATGCTCTCGACAATCCTGGCGCCACGTTCCGCGCCATCAGTGCCGCTTCAATGCCAAGCGTCCCGGAACCGCAGAACGGATCGACGAGTGGTGTATCGGGCGTCCAGTCGCACGCCGTCAGCATCGCGGCGGCGAGTGTTTCTCGCAGCGGCGCCTTGGCAATCGCCAAACGCCAGCCACGGCGGTGCAGCAATTCGCCTGAACTGTCGGCACTAATGGTGCAGTGATCGTGTTCAAAACGCACGATGATAAGTTGGGCGACAGTCGCGACCTCGCTATCCTCTTCGTCGCGCGAATGCTGTTCCATACGCGCACTGCGGATGGCGTGTTCGATGCCACGCGCCACACGTTCGGCCACCGCATCGGAGTGATACAAACGCGACTTGCGGCACGTCACGCGCAAACGCACGGACGCGCCGGGCGCGAGCACCCGGTGCCACGGCACACGTTTGCTTTGTTTTTCGAGTGTCGCAAAGTCGCGCGCCTCAAACGTAGCCAGTCGCACTAACACTCGGCTCGTCACGCGTGACCACAGGTTCGCCTGAAAGAGCGATGCAGACGTTGCGTCGAAAGCGACGCCCGCATCGCTGACCGCGCGCGGCGTGATGCCAAGCGCCACGAGCTCCGCGGCGGCCAGTGGTGCGAGCCCGGGTGCGGTGACAGCAAACGCATCGAGTAGCGATGTCGTGTTGTCCGTTGCTGATGCAGCCGTTGGTGCAACGGTTGATGCGCTGACCGCGGCGTGACGCGGCGGACGCGGATGTGTTGTGGAACTACGCGGCTTGCTCACCATGCACACGCGGCCGATGCGTGGCTTCGTACGATTGTGCCCCACGGGTTTGCAGAATGACCCAGAAGTCTTCTGCGGCGAGCGGTTTGGCGAACAGGTAGCCCTGCCCCAGCGTGCAGCCGAGCGCCATCAACTGTGTGCGCTGCGAATCCCGTTCGATGCCTTCCGCCACGGTGCGAAGCCGCAACGTCTCCCCGAGTGCTACGATCGCGCTCGCCAGTACCGGACCTTCGCCTCCCTTGTCGATGACATCCACGAACGCCTTATCGATCTTGAGAATGTCGATCGGATAGCGTTGAAGATAGCTCAGGGACGAGTATCCCGTACCAAAGTCGTCGATGGCGAGTGACACGCCGAGCGCCTTGAGGGCGTTGAGTCGCGTCATGGAGAGGTCGGTGTTCTGCATCAGCATGCTCTCGGTCAGTTCGAGCACGAGATGACTGGCGTCGAGGTCGGACTCCGCCAGCGCGTTGCGCACGTCGTCCACCACACCCGGTTCTTGCAACTGTCGGCCCGACAAATTCACGGTGATGCGCATACTCGCGCCGCGCTCACGCTCCCATTGTTTGGCGGTGCGACACGCCTTGCGCAACACCCAGCGGCCGATGGCGGTAATCAGACCAGTCGACTCAGCAATCGGAATGAACACGTTCGGCGGAACCATGCCCCGCTCGCGGCAGCACCAACGCACGAGCGCTTCAGCGCCTACGATGGCGCCGGTCTCAAGAATCACGATCGGCTGATATTCGAGATACAGCTCTTCGCGTTCGATAGCCTTGCGCAGGTCGGCTTCCATCACCAGACGATCGAGCGCCGCCGCGTGCATGCTGGGTTCAAACAGCACGTACTGCCCTTTACCGCGCGTTTTCGCGACGTACATCGCGAGGTCAGCATTGCGCACAAGATCGTCCGTCGTTCCACCGGGCACGTTGCGCGCGATGCCGATGCTCGCATTGACAAACACCTGCTTGCCACGCAGCATGAACGGGCGTGAAAGTGCCTCAGCAATACGATCGGCAATTTCGAGCACGTCACGTTCCGACTCTGTTTGCTCCACCAGCACGGCAAACTCGTCGCCACCCAGTCGCGCGATGATATCTGTTTCGCGCACGCAGTTGGACAACCGCCGCGCCGATTCAATCAGCATGCGATCACCCTCGGCGTGGCCGAGCGAGTCGTTGACCGTCTTGAAGTTGTCGAGGTCGAGGAACAAGACCGTGACGGGCAGACCGGGCCGCTGCGAGCGCGCCAGCGCATGCTCCACTTCATACAGGAAGAGGGAACGGTTGGCGAGATCGGTGAGCGGATCGTGAAATGCCTGATGCATGTACTGACTCTTGATCACCGCCTGCTCGGTCACGTCGCGCGTGTTGAGCACCAGTCCTCCCACGACTGGCTCGGCGAGCAAGTTGGTCCCGACGTTGTCTACCGTCATCCAGCTGCCATTCGCGTGCGCGATGCGCCACTCACACTTGCGCGCGCCAGGCAACGCGCCGTTCGACACATCGGTCGATTGCGATAGCTCGGCGAGGAACGTCATGGCCCTGACGACGTCGTCGGGATGCAACAGTGAGGCGAGCGTAGTGTTGGTGAGCGTCGTCGCGTCGTGTCCGAGTACCGTGGAGACGGATGGACTGACATAACGAATGGTGCCATCGGGATCGACGATCGTGATGACGTCACTCGAATGCTGGATCAGCGCGCGAAATCGTGCCTCGTTGTTGAATGCGGTAGAGACTTTGAGGTCGCGAATGGTTTCGCGTGTGGACAACAGCTGTCGCGCGAACGCGAGTGATGTCAGAATGGCCGCACCAACGGCAAGACCGCTGAGCGGCTGCACCGTCTGTTCGAGGGCGGCGGTGAGAAGCAGTCCAAAGGCGGGCACGATCGCAGCGTATGGAATGAGACTCGATCGCTTGTTGCCCGTGGAAGTCGATGCATATGACCGCACCTGGCGATACGATATCGTGGCGCACTTGAGCCATGCGGCGAGCGCGAAGAGCAAGGTGCCAAGTGGCGTAACGATGGAACGCCAGCCACGAGACGCACTCCCGGTCATCATCGCACTGACGTCTACCACCGTGGCGACAAAGTGCAACAGTAGTGCGACGGAGATCATCACCAACACATTTGCACGGTGCTGCAAGGCCGTGCGTCGCCAGAGTACGGAGGCAATGAGGATTAACACCAAGTCGCCAATCGCTGCAATGTGCGCAAGCACCAGTGGCATCGGCGCCGCACTGCCCTCGCCCGCGTAGAACTGGTTGAACCACAAGACGAGTCCACCGCCGACACACACCGTCGCGACGTCAAGCGCGAGCTTACTGCGGTCCGTCTTGCTTCGTGGAGTGCTCGGCAGTTGCAGCAATCCAAAGAGCACCAGCGCCTGCGCAAGGAATGGAGCGACCGCAGAGAACGTGCTGCTGCTCCCGTGTGTTGCGGCCAACAGCGCGTCGGCAAATGCGTACACTGCGGTCGACGCGGCCATTGCACGCCAGAAGCGTCGCCCACCATGATCGAGTGTGCGTTCGCGAACCGCGCGCTGCGCGAGCACGATCGCAGCAATGGTGAGCGCGTGTGGTGCGAGGGCCGGAAGCACACCGCCAGCGATGCCCTGCATCGCGCGAACTACCTGCCACGTGAGCATCAGCACCGCGTAGCTGATCAGCCCACAAAAGAGCGCCGAGTCCCAGTTACGGCCAAACACACTCAGCCGAACCGCCGGGGCATTCTGCGACAATCCTGAAACGGCTGCGTTCGGAAACTGGTCCGATCGACGCGTTGGCGCGTCGGCGGAATTAGGCATGAGATCGACTGGAGGGACGCGAATTCACCTCGTTCGTCCTGCAACGGACAAACGGCCAAGGCCCGACTGCGAGTCCGCAATCGTGTCGGCGAGGATCATCTGGAGGACGCCTGTCGTGGCCAAATCGTCACGCTGGTGGAGGAGCAGGACGGGCAAAGGTCCGGCGCCAGTCGATTCGCATTTTGCAATGGGGGCTTGTGCACTCCCGCGCGCAAGCAGAGGGAGCATCGCATGACGAGGAGGTAGCGGCCTGACTGTCGTTCGCGACTTTCTGTTGGCGCTCGCTGGTACGTCCGCCTTGCCGCACGAGTAGCCTTCGCATGAATGTTATCAATGGACATCACATCAGACATGACCGAAACGACGGGACGCAAGATTGCCCGCTCGCTAATCGCACACGGTGTCGACACGGTGTTCGGTATTCCTGGCGCGCACATGTACGACTTCAACGACGCGTTGTATGCGGAGCGTGACGCGCTGCGTTTCATCCACACGCGGCATGAGCAGGGCGCAGGATACATGGCATACGGCTACGCCAAGTCGAGCGGGCGACCTGGCGTGTTCACCGTGGTACCTGGCCCGGGGGTGCTCAACGCTGGCGCGGCGTTGTGCACCGCGTACGGCGCAAACGCACCCGTGTTCTGTGTCACCGGCAATATCATGTCGCACCTGATTGGCCGCGGACGTGGGCAATTGCACGAGCTCCCCGATCAGTTGGCCACGCTGCGCGGACTGACGAAAGCGGCCGAACGTATCGATCACCCGTCGCAAGCATACGCGACGATGGCGCACCTCTTCTCGCGCATGCTGTCGGCGCGTCAGGGCCCGGTCGCGGTCGAAGCACCGTGGGATGTGTTTGGACAAACACTGCCCCAGGAATCGCCGCAGGTTGGCGCGCCAGTGGCCGCACCGGTGATCAACCCCGATGCGATTTCCGCGGCGGCGCGGCTCATCGGCCAAGCCAAACATCCGCTCATCATGGTGGGTGGTGGTGCCGTGCAGGCACGCAGCATCGGCGAATTATCGCGTCGGCTGCAGGCACCAGTCACCGCACACCGTTCAGGACGCGGGATCATGCCCGACGACGACGCGGCCTCGCTCAACCTGGTGGCGGCCTACGAGTACTGGAAGCAGACGGACCTGCTCATCGGCATTGGCAGTCGTCTCGAATTGCAACACATGCGCTGGCGATGGTTGCCGCCGGGTCTCAAGACTATTCGCATTGACGTCGATCCGACCGAAATGGTGCGGCTCAAACCGGACGTGGCAATTGTTGCGGACGCCGACGAAGGCGTGCGCGCCCTGCTCAACGCGCTCGACTTTGCGACGCGCCCGTCGCGCGACAACGAATTTCGGCACCTACAACAACAAGCCGCGGTCGCTCAGGCCAGCGTGCAACCGCAGATGGACTATCTCACCGCGATCCGTGATGTGTTACCGCGCGACGGCTTCTTTGTTGAAGAGATCAGCCAGGTCGGTTTCACCGCACGATTCGGATTCCCAGTCTACGCGCCTCGGCAGTACGTCACCTGCGGGTATCAGGACAACCTCGGCTTTGGCTACAACACAGCCCTTGGCGTCAAGGTCGCGAACCCGGGCAAGGCTGTGGTGTCAGTCTCTGGCGACGGCGGATTTCTCTTTGGCATACAAGAGTTGGCAACAGCGGTGCAGCATCGCATTGCCGTGGTCGCCATCGTTTTCAACAACGGCGCGTATGGCAACGTGTTGCGCGATCAGCAGCAGGTGTACAACGGACGCGTGATTGGCGCCGAACTCACCAACCCCGATTTTGTGAAACTCGCCGCGAGTTTTGGCGTGGCCGCATTCCGTGCGACGTCGCCACGAATGCTGCGAACAACATTGGATACGGCGCTGTCGCTCGATGTGCCGGTTGTCATTGAGGTGCCGATTGAGCGCGGGAGCGAAGTGAGTCCGTGGCGGTTTCTGCATCCGGCGCCGCATATCTGAACTCGTTGCCGCAAATGCAACAACAAACAGCGGGCCGCGAATTTGCGCGAAAACTCGCGAATTGGTCCGGTGCGATTCGCGGCGTTTTCGCGTAATTCGCGGCTGGTGGTTAGTTGTTGTTGATTGAGGTTGTTGTTGTTTCAGCGTGTTGTTGTTTCAGCTTGTTGTTGTTTCAGTTTGCTGTTGTGCCATTCGTGGCTTGGTGATTCGATGCATTCGCGGCGATGGTTACGCGGCCCGTGGTGCGGGGCGTCCGCTGCGCTTTGGCAGCACAAGTCTCAGCGCGAGTAGCACGACAAACACTGCGGTATACATGAGCGGCTCTTCAATGTCCTTTTTCTGGCCCCAGATATAATGAATGCAACCGGCAATCGCGGAGACGTACACCAATCGGTGCAGCAGATTCCATCGTCGCCCGCCGAGTCGTTTGATCCAGCCTTTGGTCGACGTGATGGCCAGCGGTACCATCAGCAAGAGAGCGATCATGCCCACCGTGATGTACAGATGCTTGAGCACATCCTCAACCATGTCGCTCCAGTCGAAGAACATGTCGAGCCCGATGTACATGCACAGGTGGCCAAGCGCCCAGTAAAACGCGGCCAACCCGAGAAAGCGGCGCTGCGAAATCAGCCATCCCCAGTCGGTGAGTCGCATCAGCGGCGTGACGGCGAGCGAGCCCGCCAGCAACCGCAGCACCCACTCGCCGGTGTATTTCTCTGCTGCTTCAATCGGCTCCGCACCTAAACCACCCGTCAGGTACATCACCACGAGTCCCGGCAACGGCAGCACCGCGAGCGCCCACAATGCCGGACGAATCCAGCGACGCACCCACGGTTCAATTCTCGTGAGTTGCGCATCGATGGCCGCACGGTTCAAAAGTTCTTCCTCAGGTCCAGGCCCGTGTAAAGTGAAGCGACCTGTTCGCTGTATCCGTTGAACATCAGCGTGGGCACTTTGAGGAACGCACCAATGGGCCGCTCCTTCGATTGTGTCCACCGCGGATGATCGACCAGCGGATTCACGTTGCCGTAGAACCCGTACTCACTCGGCGCCACATCATTCCACGTCGTGCGCGGCATCGTGTCGGTGAAGCGCAGTTTGACGATCGCTTTGCCGCCCTTGAACCCGTACTTCCACGGTACGACAAGTTTGAGCGGTGCGCCGTTCTGGTTGGGGAGCGTCTTGCCGTACATGCCGGTCACCAGCAACGCGAGCGGATTCATCGCCTCGTCCAGCCGCAACGCTTCTTTATAGGGCCACGGCAGCACCGCGCGACGCTGCCCTGGCATGCGCGACGGATCAAACAGCGTCGTGAACTCAACGAACTTCGCACCGGCCGTTGGTTCACACCGATTGATGACGTCCCTGAGTTGCACGCCTTGCCACGGAATCACCATCGACCATGCTTCCACGCAGCGATGACGATAGACGCGGTCTTGAAGTGGCAGCCCTTTCATCAACACGTCAAAGTCGAACGTCTTCGCCTGCTTGACCATCCCTTCCACCGCGATCGTCCACGGTTTCGCTTTGAAGTTCTTCGCCTGCTCTTTCGGCTCGTCTTTGTCCGTGCCAAACTCGTAGTAGTTGTTGTAGCTCGTCGCGTCCTCTTCGCTTGTTTGCTTGAGCTCCTGTCGGCTGCTCGCGCCGAGTGCCTGCAGGGCGCGCGGCAAGGCCGCGTTACCGAGCACCGAACCCAGCGCCAGCGCACCCGCGGTGCCAACAAAGCTGCGGCGGTCGAGCGCGATGGATTCCGGTGTGATCGCGGAAGACGGGAGGTCGTCAGGACGTCGAATGAGCATGGCACGGCAGGCAAAGGGATGGCGAGCGATCTCGGGCTACTTCACGAAGCCATCGCCGCACGCGTCAGTCAAGCGTCTTGGCGAACCGTCGCACCGAAATCGCCAACAACAGCGCAGCAAACGCGGACAAGGTTGCCAGCTCTTGCCAGAAATCGCGCATCCCGACGCCTTTGAGCAGCACACCACGCAGGATTTCCAGAAACCAGGTGAGCGGCAGGAGCGCCCCAGCCCACTGCGCCGGCTCTGGCATCGCAGCCCGCGGAAAGATGTAGCCCGAGAGCAAGATGTTTGGCAGCATGAAGAAGAAGCTTAGCTGCATGGCCTGCAATTGATTGCGTGCGACCGTGGAAATCAGGAGCCCGACGCCAAGGCTGGCGACAATGAACACCAGCGCCAGCGCGTACAGCAACAGTAGGCTGCCTTCGACGGGAATGCGAAAGAAGACACGCCCGAGCGCCAGCACCACGGACATCTGTACGTAGCCCACGAGAATGAACGGCACGAGCTTGCCGAGCATGAGACTGGTTTTCCCGATCGGGGTGACGATGAGTTGTTCCAATGTGCCGCGTTCACGCTCGCGGACGATCGCGGTGGACGTGATGAGCGTCATCGTGATCGTGAGCAGGATGCCGACAATGCCCGGCACGATAAACGTCGCACTGCGTTGTGCGGGGTTGTACCACGGGCGCACAGCAATCGTCACCGGTGGTGCAATCGCGAATCGCGCCGACAGCAGCTGCAATCCACGTGCCGACGCGGCGAGTTGTGCACCAGCGATCGCTGCTCCCGATGACTGCGGATCGGCGGCATCGATCAACAACTGCGCCTCACCCGTTTCGCCGCGTCGTATCGACCGCTGATACTCTGGCGGAATGATCAGGGCGACACGCGCCGCGCCACGCTCAATCCATCGTCGAGCCACATCGCGACTTGGCACACTGGCCACGATGCGAAAGTTGTCGGTGTTCGCCAGCACTTGCACCAGCGCTCTGCTCTCACTGGTGCGCGACTGATCAAGCACCACCGTGGGCAGGCGCCGCACGTCTGTCTGAATCGCGTACCCGAACAGGAGCAGCTGTATCGCCGGCAGCGCGGTCATCATCGCGAACGTCAACCGGTCACGACGCAGGCTGATAAACTCCTTCCAGAGCATCGGCCACACGGTCCACCGCCGCACCGCGTCGATCGCACTCATACGTTATGACTCATGCAACAACACCCATCGCCGGTTCGTCACGCTGCTGCAACTGCACAAACACCTCTTCAATGCTTTTCGCGCCAAATTGTGTCTTGATTTCGTCCGGCGTGCCGACGCCAATGAGATGTCCACGCGACAAGAAGGCGAGCCGGTGACAGCGTTCCGCTTCATCCATGTAGTGCGTCGTCACCAGCACGGTGGTGCCTTGCTGCGCCAGCACGTAAATCGTCTCCCAAAATGTGCGTCGTGCCGCCGGATCCACTCCGGCCGTTGGTTCGTCGAGAAACAACAAGCGTGGGTCGTGTGCGGTCGCGCAGGCGAGTGCCAATCGCTGCTTCCAGCCGCCGCTTAAGGTACCCGCGCGTTGTCGGCGGCGCGGTGTGAGGCCGAGTGATTCCATGTGCGTTGTGAGTTTTCGCTCGCGCGCAGCGCCGATCAGGCCATACACCGACGCATAGAAGCGCAGGTTCTCGTAGACGGTGAGTTCGTCGTACAACCCATATCGCTGCGACATGTACCCAATGCGCCTCCGCACCGACTCGGCGTCGCTGCCAACATCGAAACCGGCCACGCGCGCGCTGCCACTCGTTGGCACGACGAGTCCACATAACATGCGGATCGTTGTCGTTTTGCCAGAACCGTTCGGGCCGAGCAAGCCAAACACTTCGCCGCGCGCAATGTCGAGGTCTACCGAATCAACGGCGAGCAGGTCACCAAAACGTTTGCTGAGTGCGCGCGTCTGCACCACCGGCCCCGTGTCGTCAGCGACCGCCGACGACATCATTTAACGAGCGGCGGAAGGACGACGGTGACTGGGAGACCCGCCTTCAGTTGATCGGTCGCATCATTGAACTCGATTTTCACCCCAAACAGCAGATCAGCACGCTCCTTATCCGTGAGCGCAACTCGCGGGGTGAACTCCGCCTTGCTCGCAATCGACGCCACGCGACCACGTCGCACTACCGTATCACCGTCGAGATGCACGGTGAGCGAATCACCAATGTGCAAGCGCGGCAACACAAACTGCGACACATAAATGCGCGCCCACGGTCGCGACGGCTGACCGAGTGTGATTGCGCTTTGCCCAGGCGCCAGTACCTCGCCGGGTTCCACGTTGCGGCTCGTCACGACACCATCAGTGGGGGCCAGTAGCACGAGATCGTTCGCACTGGCACGCATTCCCGCAGCGGCGGCGTTCGCACCTCGCGCATCGGCGGCCGCGGCGAGTCGTCTTTCATCACGCGGTCCCTCGCGTAACATGCGCAAGCTTTCGCGCACCGCATCACGCTTACTGGCACTGCCGCGTGCTGCCGCACGCGCCGCATCAAGTTGCGCGCGACTAATGTCACCGCGGGCAGCGAGTGGTTCCAGACGCGCCAGATCGGCGGCCATGCGATCTGCGTCAGCTTCGGCGGCTTTCAGTTCCGACTCTGCGCGCGCCAGTTCGGCGGGCCGAGCTCCGCGCGTCACTTCACGTACCATCTGTTCGGCTGCTTGCGCTCGCGCCGCCGCTTGTGCTTCCGCCGCAGCCATAGTTGGCGTAGAGAAGATCACCAACGTGTCGCCCGCACGTACGCGATCGCCTTCGCGCACGAGCACTCGCATGGCGCGTGCGAGTTGCAACGGGCCCACATTCGTTTCCACCATTTCCAGCGTGCCAACGGCGGTTTCCGGTGCGTTGTCTCCGCCGCAGCCCAGTGTGAGCAGCAGCCACCATGCGTGGCGGGGCACACGGTGCGCGATGGTGCCCGCGTGTGGGGAACGTTTGGTGGAACTTCTGTTGGTCTGCACGACCGAAAGCTCCCGAAAGGACCTCGGCCCGTCAATTGGCGCGCTTGACCGCACGCGCACGCTGGCGTTCACTTCCTTCATGCCTGACGCCACATTGGAAACGTTGCCACCAACGCTCGCGCGGACGCTTCGTCAGTTCCGCATGCTGGAACGCGATGACAAGATGCAGGCGCTGCTGAGTTGGTCCAAAAAACTGGAACCGGTGCCCGAGCGTTTTGCGTCGCTCGACCGATCTGCCTTTTCCGTCCCCGAGTGTCAAACGCGTGTCGACCTGTTTCCTGAACGCAATCCGAACGGCACGCTACATTTTTTCGCAGACGTCAACGCACGACAATCGCCCACCATCGCCGCCGTGCTGGCGATTACCTTTGCCGCTATCAACGACCAACCGCCCGCCGTCACACTCGCGCTACCCCCGGACTACGTGCGCCTTCTGATGCAGGATGTTGGGTTGGGCGCTCGCGAGTCCGGACTGAGCGCGATGATCACCCGCCTCAAACGCCACGCCGTTGAACTCAACGTGGCCTGACTTTCCCCAAGACTGAACTTCATATGACCATCACGATTACCGTTCGCAAGAACGGATCGCTCGGCATTTCAGCCGACGACGCTGCACAGGTAACGCTCGTTGATCACGAAGGGAATGTGTTTCCACCACGTGCTCTCGGCCGACCGATGTCGCTCTGCCGCTGCGGAGGCTCGGCCACCAAGCCGTACTGCGATGGTTCGCACAAGGTGAACGGCTTCATCGACCCGCCGGATCCGGTAGCGCCGACGGAGCCAGCTGAACCAACGACTCCGATTGATACGACGCCGTTTATTCCGGTCGCGCCCGTCGCGTGATTCGCACTGCTCTCAACTGGTGGGCGTGGACCGAGCTCGTACTCGTTGTCATCCTCGGCACGCCCGTTGTCGCACTCGTTTGGCTCTGTACGGCGCCGTTCGATCCTGGTCGCTACGCGGCAGGCCGTGCGTTTCGTTTAGTCGGCGTGACGGCCATGCGACTGACTGGGTTGTGGCGTTTTCGTGCGCGCGGCAAGCTCGCCGATCCACGTCGCCCGTACGTGGTCGTCGCCAATCACGAGTCGTACGCGGACATTTTCCTCATCAGCTGCTTCCCGTGGGAGATGAAGTGGCTCAGTAAAGACACCATGTTCAAGATTCCGTGCATGGGGTGGATGATGCAGATGGCCGGCGACATCAAACTCGTTCGAGGCAAACGCGAGTCCGCCGTGGACGCGATCAATCAGTGTCGCGATCGATTGGCGAAACGCGTGTCGATCATGATTTTCCCCGAGGGCACACGATCGCGCGAATGGGAGATGTTGCCGTTCAAGGACGGCGCGTTTCGTTTGGCGATTGAAGCAAAGGCACCAATTCTTCCCATCGCGGTCGCGGGCACGCGTGGTGCGATGGCGAAAGGCACGTTTCGTTTTCTGCCAGCACGAGCGCTCGCGCAAGCGCTCGAACCAATCGACACGGCTGGCCTCACGTTGTCCGATTTGCAGACGCTGAAGCAGCGGACGCGAGAGCGTATCGAAGCAGGGCGTCAGGCGCTCGCACGCGAACTTGGGTTACCTGTTGGGGTGGTGTGCGACGACAGCGACATTGCTCCGACGGTTGGCTGAACTCTGACGATGCGCCCCGCTGCACGGATGGACGCACCACAAAGCGACGCCGAGTTGGATGATCTGTTGTCTGTGCCCGACGATGCCACTGTGCAATCACTGGCTGCGCTTGATGGTGATATCATCGTGCTTGGTGCCGGTGGCAAGATGGGGCCGTCACTCGCGCGTATGGCGCGTCGCGCACTCGACGAAGCGGGCGTCCCGCGTGACGGATTTGGTGCGCGACGTGTTGTCGCCGTATCGCGCTTTACCGATGCGCAAGTCGCCGACGCGCTGGAGACGCAGGGCGTGGTGGTGGTGCGTGCGAATCTGGCCGACCCGCGTGCGGTGGCATCGTTACCGTTTGCGCCAAATATGCTGTGGCTTGCTGGACAAAAGTTTGGGACAACCGGTGATCCAACGGCCACGTGGACGCAGAACGTTGTCGCCTCGGTGCACGCCGCAGAACGTTTCGCTGGTGCACGCATCGTATGCTTTTCCACGGGCAACGTGTATGGACGGAGCGCCGTCGGCAGCGAGGGTGCGAATGAAACAGACGCGTTGCTGCCAGACGGCGAGTACGCCGCTTCATGTGTTGGTCGCGAGCGTGTCTTTGACGCGATAGCGCGACGCACCGGATCACCGCTGCTGCTCTACCGGCTGTTCTACGCGTGCGACCTGCGGTACGGCGTGGTCACCGACGTCGCCTTGAAAGTGTTGCGCAGCGAACCCATTGCACTTGATACGCCACAAGCGAACGTCATCTGGCAAGGCGACGCGAATCGTCTTGCACTGCGTGGGCTGTCCGTCGCCGCAACACCGGCCATTGCACTCAATGTCACCGGCCCTATAGTGAACATTCGCGCACTCGCGATGCGCATCGGTGACGTTGCCGGTGTGACGCCGGTGTTTGCCGGTGCGAGCGGCGCCGATGCGTTGATTGCCAACGTCAGCGCGTTGAAGGAGCGACTTCCGTACGACGGGCTGCCGCTCGACACGCTCATCACCTGGGCCGTGCACTGGATTCGGAACAACGGACGACTGCTCGGCAAACCGACAAAGTTTGATGTGCGCGATGGCCGCTTCTGAACTCAACGTTCGTCAGCACCTGTTGTCGGGTGTCGTGATTCCCGCGCATCCACTCGCGCTCACGCCCGAGCGCGCGATGGACGAGCGGCATCAGCGCGCCCTGACGCGCTACTATATAGATGCGGGTGCTGGCGGAATGGCCGTGGGGGTGCACACGACCGGGTTTCGCATTCACGACGAAGCTGTTGGGTTGTACAAGCCGGTGCTTGAACTCGCCGCCGAGACGGCGAGTGCGGCGCTGGCTGCGCGGGCAGTCGCGGGTGTTGCGCAACCGTTTGTGCGTGTGGCCGGACTGCTTGGCGGCACGAAACAGGCCATCAAGGAAGCGGAGATCGCGCGCACGCTTGGTTACCATTGCGGCTTGCTCTCGCTCGGCGCGTGGCGAGATGCAAACGATGCGGCCATTCTCGCGCATTGCCGACACGTTGCGCAGGCGTTTCCCATTTTTGGTTTCTACTTGCAGCCGGCGGTTGGTGGTCGGCGTTTGTCGTATACGTTTTGGCGCGAGTTTGCGGAGATTGCGAATGTGGTCGCGATCAAGGTGGCGCCGTTCGATCGTTATGCAACGCTTGATGTCGTTCGAGCGATCGCTGATGCGGGTCGCGATGATATTGCGTTGTATACGGGTAACGATGACGCGATCATCAGCGACCTGGTGACCGATGTTCCGGTGCTCACTGGTGGTCGCGTCGGCACGCGACACTTTGTTGGCGGTCTGTTGGGACAGTGGGCTGTGTGGACGCGGAGTGCTGTTGTGTGGCTTGATGAGATCCGTGCGTGGCGTGCGACAGGCAACGCCGCGGTGCCGAGTGAGTGGCTGACGCGCGGCGCAGCGTTGACGATGGCGAACGCGGCGATTTTTGATGCGACGAACGGTTATGCCGGGTGCTTGCCCGGCATTCTCGAAGTGTTGCGACGACAGGGGCTTGTGCGCGGCACGTGGACGCTGGAGCCGCACGAGCGATTGTCGGACGGTCAGGGCGACGCGATTGCGCGGCTTTCGGCGAGGTATGCGAATCTTGACGATGATGTGTTTGTCACAGAGCGCTTGGACGGCTGGTTGCGATGAGCCCGCGTTGACGCGGGCGGTGCATGAGCGCTTTTGCCGCGCAGACACACGCTGCAACACTACCGGAAATTATACCCAAAATGAAAGCCCGGCTGCCAGAAGAAGACTCTTGGCCATCTATCGTCAACCTGCTTAAACGAATCAGGCATTCTTGATTGATAGGGCCGATGAGTCATTGCTATTGAAGGTTGCACAAAAAACCTATCCTTGAAAAGTTTAACGTGATAACCAATGGAGTACGTGTTGAAGATTTGAAAGCCATTGTCAATTTTGTTACCGTTATCATCTACGAAGGTTTGCCAAGCAGGCATCACGTCAACTTGAGCAAAAACACGCTTCCACAAAAACCGTTGGTAGTTAAGTGAAACACCGTACTCACGAATATGACCCGGAAAGCCTTCTCCTTCTGCTTCAAATGATTTTCCAAAAGGAATGCCGATTGGCCAGGCATATTTCCAGGTTTTGAATTCAAGTGAAATCACATCCTTTCGTGTAATGCGATAACCTAAGTTCAGATAAACCATTCCAGGCGGATTATTGTCAGGTACCAAATTCGCGAGCATGAACAAGGTACTGCCGACAAAATACCTCTTATAGGTACTGTCTTGTTTGGCAGATTGAGCTTTAATGACGGAGTCGGCTGGCATGGCCAACTCCTGGGCGGCGAGCGGGGCCGCAAGGGTGAGCAGAGCAGCAACAAGGGGGCGCATGGCGAATCCTGGCGAAGAAGGGTCGTGGGCTTACACTGTAAGGACAACCTTACAGTGTAAGTGTTACCCCGCAAGGGCGGGCTGCAGTTGCCTTACACTGTCAGTCGGGGTTATCTCCCCCGCATGCCCACATCACGACGGTCTCCACTCACCCGGGAGCGCGTCCTGCGCGCGGCCGTGCGCCTGGCCGACAAGCAGGGCCTCGACGCGTTGTCGATGCGCGGGCTCGCGAACACGCTCAAGGTCGAGGCGATGTCGCTCTACAATCACGTCGCCAACAAGGACGATGTCCTCGACGGGATGGTGGAATTGATCATCGGCGAGATCACGCTGCCGACACCCGGCGGCGACTGGAAGGCCGCGATGCGCGCGCGCGCGACCTCCGCACACGCGGTGATGCTGGCGCATCCCTGGGCGCCGATGCTGGTGGTGTCGCGGATCAACGTGGGTCCCAACATGCTGCGCTACATCGATGCCACCCTCGGCACACTGCGCCAGGCGGGCCTCTCGTGGGCAGAGACGGATCGCGCGTGGAACGCGATGGACAGCTACATCTACGGCTTCACACTGCAGCTGCAGAATTACCCGGTCGACCCCGACGAATACGCCTCGGCTGCGGCAAGCTACCTCCCCATGCTCCCGGCCGACAGATACCCGTACATGCACGAGATCACCGCGCACGTGGCCGATGGCTCGCACAACGGGACCCATGACTTTTCGTTCGGGCTGGAATTGATCCTCGATGGGTTGGATCGGCTGCGGGCGCAGTGATATCGGCGGGTGTTGGGTCGGGTGCGCGCTGGCCACGTATTTAGGTTCCGGTGGCATCCGCGGCGGCGGCCGCCGAGATGACTCAGTGGAAGCCGATCTCTTGCGCGCTGGCTACGAAGAATGCACGGTAAAAATCGCGCACGTTTGCATGCGCGCTTAGTCGGACTGCCCTGGGCATTGGCCGCGCGGTCCTACGTACGTATACTACAGATCCACCACGTATACGGCGACCATGAAAACGAAACTGACGGTGACGATCGATCGCGACCTGTTGCCGAAAGCCAAGCGCTACGCTCGTGCGCGCGGCACTTCGTTATCCGAAGTGATCGAAGCGAATCTTCGTCGCCTGAGCTCCGGCGACGAGATGAAATCCTTTGCCTCACGCTGGCGCGGGAAATTCGTGCTCGCCGCGCGGGATGACGAACGCTACGTCGCGCTTGCGAAAAAGTATCTGTGAACGTGCTCGTCGACACCGATGTCCTGATCGACGTCGCCCTCGCACGGAGTGCGCACGTCGACGACTCGGTCGCCCTGCTCGACCTGTTGGAACGAGGTGAGTCGCGCGGGTTTGTCGCGTGGCACACGATATCGAACTTCTTCTACCTCGTGTCTTCCAAGCAAGGGGCTGCTGCGAC
>JAYSVL010000165.1:0-22466 GCA_043718595.1 Gemmatimonadaceae bacterium | reverse complement strand
CCGCACTCACCAGCGACGAGGCCATCGCATCAAGACGACTACGAATGCCGGGGACGTCGTCATTGAGGAACGTGACCTGCGCCCCGAGCTCTCCGCCGAGCGGATAGAGCGAGTCGGGGGAGTCACCGAGCCGGATGGAGACGTTGAGATCACTGGGCGTGACCGCTGGCGGCGGTTGCACGGGCGCCAGATGCAAACTGACCGGGCGCGCCGTGCTGCCATCGACGAGCGTTGAGTTGCCAATGAGCACCGACGTTGTACCGTTCGCCTGCACGATGACGCGGGTGCCGGCGATGCGCGAGAGTTGGTCGAGCTTGAGATCGCGCTGGTCACGCAGATCGTTGGCCGTGTCACCGCCAGCCTCGCTCTCAACGATACGACCGTTCAACTCCGCGACTTGTGTGGCGATGTTGTTGATTTCGTTGATCGTGCCCGCAACCCGTTCGACGGTGGCGGCGCGCTGTTGGGTGAGTTGCGCGTCATAGTCGTTAAACAGGCGCACCAGTTGTCGCCCGCGCTGCTGCACCACTGCTTGCGACGCCCCGTTGTTTGGCGACGTCGCCAGATCGCTAAACGCGCTCCAGAACTGGTCCAGCGCGTTCGACATGCCGGCGTCACTGGGTTCGCCGAAGACCCCCTCCAACTGTTGCAGCATGTCGCGATGCATCTCGGTGCCGCTGGCCAACGCGTCAGACGACCGAAACCCGTCGTCCAGCAGCATGTCACGCTTGCGAATGATCGTCGTGATCGAGACGCCCGTGCCGACGTTGCCGTACGACTGCCGAAGCGGCGTGTTGGCCTGCAACAACGCTTCCTGCCGCGAGTAGCCAGGCGTGTTCGCGTTGGCGATGTTTTGCGAAATGACTTGCAGCGCCCGCTGATGGGTGAGCAGGGCGCTGTTGGCGATACTAAAGAGGCCAGACGACATCTCAGCCGGTCCGGTTGACGAGGACGCCGCGCGCTCCACCTGCTGCATGCGGCACCGTACCACTGGTGGCATACGTTGGCACGATCGGCGCACCAACGAGCGTGCGCACATACTGCTCGCCCGAGCTCAACGCTTCCCGCAGCAGTTTGCGATTCATGCCGACTTCGCGCGTGAGCAGATCCGCCGCCTGCTGCAGCCGCAGCCGCGCATCGCGCAACCGCGCATCCATCACGTCGGCGAGCAACTCTTCCAGTTCGCGGAGGGTGCAGTCTTCGGTGCCGGCGAGCAACATGTTGAGCTGACGACGTCGCGTGCGTGCCTGACCCAGTGTCGCGAGAATGCGATGTGTAGAGAACGTACTGTCGTCGACACCCTGAATATCATCGGCACTCACCGCCGAGCGCTGCCGACGCATTTGCGCGATGAGATCATCGAGCAAGCGACGCTCACTGACGAGGGCGTCATGCAACGCGTCGAGCAAGGCCGCTCCTGGCGGACCGTGGCGCGGCATGGCGTCCTGATTGATCATGGTCAGCGACATCAGTTGGCGGTTGGGACGGTGGAGACCGGTGACGCGAGCGCAGAAACCAGCGGTGCAACAGCAGAAGCATCAGCAGGAACCGGTGTGGTGTGTCGACCGCGCAGCTGGCGGTACAACGCCTCACCAACACCACCCTCCCACCGACTAGGAGTTTCGGCAGCAACGTGTTGATCCATCAGTGAGGTGAAGATCTCTTCACCGGATCCGCCCGAAACCATGCCTTCGCCCTGCGGCACGGTGTCGCGCATCGCCTTGAAGAGCTGCTGCACAAAAAGACCCTGCAGATCCGACACAGCTTTTCTCAGCTTAGCGTCCTCGCGCGAAGCCGCCGTTTCCGTCGTGGCATCGGGTGTCACAACGGCTCGGACGTTGATACGTGGTCGCAGGGGATCACCAACCACATCACGCGCTGCACTGCGAACGGCGTCCATCATCTGACGACTACTTCGGCCGAAAGCGCACCAATCTCACGGAGCGCGGCGAAAATGGCTGCGATCTCGTTGGGCGGAGTGCGCACCGCCTGTAGCGCCGTCGCGATGCGCTGCACCGACGTGCCGGCAGGTAACCGCACGCTGCCCGGAATCGATGTCGTGTCACTCGCCGTTTCGGCGCCGATCGCCAGTGTGATGGCGCCGTGACTGATCGTCGCCGCACCAACCAGCATGTCACCGCCGGCCACCACGCTGCCGTCTTTGCTGTCCACGATAAGGCGCGGAATGCGTTCCGGTTTGATCGACAGCTCACGGATTTTCGTGTAGGCCGTTGGTCGATTCACCGTGTCGGCGAGCGTCACCATCACGGAACCTTCGTCTTCCACTGCCGCCGTTGTCGCGCCCATGGCTGTGTTGATGGCTGTCGCAATGCGCGTCGCGGTGCCCAGGTCGGGTTCGCGCAACAACAGACGCGACTTTGCTCCAACCACCGGCCGAGGTAAATCCGCTTCCAGCACACCACCAACCGGAATGCGGGCCGACGTTTCGATGGATGGCGTGAAGCGCGTGTTCGCACCGCCGTCACTCACCATCAACGCGCCTTGCGCCGTCGCCATCGGCGGTCCGTTGGGATCAGCAACGAGTGGCGTCATGTACAGCACACCGCCGCGCAACGAACGCGCATCGCCCATTGATGACGCATGAATTTCAAATCGACCACCCGCACGCAAAAATGGCGAGACTTCGGCCGTGACGAGTACCGCCGCCACGTTGCGCATACGCACGAGGTCCGGTGGCACTTCAATATTGAAACGTCGCAGAATGTTGATCACACCTTGCACTGTTGGCCCAGCGCTCTGTCCACCAACAGCGCGATCACCGGTACCATCGAGGCCAACGACGAGACCGTAACCAACTAGACGGACAGGCAGCGCGCCTTCGGGTGATGTGAGATCGCGAATTTTTACGTCCGCCTGCGCGTGTACACTGAGCGGGAGCAACGCCAGCGCGGCAACGAGGGCGACGATCGCCATCACGAGATGACGACGCGCTGATCGCGTGGCGCGAGTGGATCCCGGGTGCGCCGCCGTGTGCATGGTTGTGTTCATCACGGCCACAGCGCTCCAAGCAGCTTGCTGATCATGCCCTGTTTCGGCGTGCCGAGTGGGCCGGGTGATGCATACCCGATCTGCGCGTCCGCCACCCGGCTGGACTCCACGGTGTTTTGTGTCGAAATGTCCTGCGCACGCAACCAGCCAGTAAAGACGATGTCTTGTTGCGCTTTGTCCACGTCAATCTTCTTTTGGCCCTTCACTTGCAGCAGACCATTCGTGCCGAGCGCCACGACGCGCACACTCATTTCATTCTGAAAACGATTCTCTCGTTTGGCCGATCCGCGTTGTTGCTGGTCGGCCGTGTTACGCGTGTCGAGCCCACCGCCCTTGGAACCGCCGGGCAGGTTCGCCGTCGCCGACAGTCCCCGCGTGCGCGAATCGGTCGCGCTGTTTTCCTTGACCGCAGTGGAGACGGTATAGTCGTCAATCAGCACGGTGATGATGTCACCAACAGCGAAGTCGCGTCGATCCGCGGTCCATGATGCACGCCCCGGACGCACCGCGGCCGCTGCTCCACCCGTTGGCGTCGCCGCGGCGGCAGTTGTCGCGGGCGCGCCGGTGGGCGTTGCCGCACCCGCGGCAGGCGCACCGGCAACCGGTGCCGGAGTCGTGGGCGGTGTTTGCGCCACAAGCGGAGTTGTCACGAGCGATGTTGCCGAGAGCAACAGCGCGCCGAGCGAAAGGGCAGGTCGCATTGCTGAGAGCGTGCGAGAGAATACACGAGAGATCGACACGCAGGTCGACCTCAGCGAAGACGAACGGTGTTTGGTGCGACAGCGACGCCATCAAGACGTCGTGTGCGATCAATGCGCACGCCGACCGGTGCTCCAAGCGCCGCGTTGTTCGTGGCGATGCCGGTGAGCACCACCCGTACCGGGCCGTCTTGCCAAATGGCCGCGACGATCGCACCACTGGCGATGACCGACGGCGGACCAACGGCTGGCGCGCGCAACACTTCACCAGCATTCATCGCGCGTCGCGCTGTCCAGCCGGGCAACGGACGCGTTGTATCTGGCGACACGCCGTTCCAGTGCCATGTGATGATCGTGTCGAGCAATGCGATGTCGGCGGCGCGCAACGTGTCGCCGCGCTGCAGTGCGCGGGTGGTGACCGGCAACGTGACCCGACGCATACCGCGGGGCACACTGTCGGCTGCCGTTGTAACAACAGTCGACGAGGCGCGCTGCGCCGGTGCCGTGCCCGCGTAACACGCCAGCAGCACCGCCGCACTCGCGACGTACATCACCTCGTCAAGTTGTTGGCCATCTGTCCCATCTCGTCCGCCTGTTTGATGGCTTTCGAGTTGATCTCGTACGCGCGCATGGCGGTGATCATGTCGACCATTTCTTGCACGATCTCCACGTTGCTGCCTTCCAAACTGCCTTGCTGCAGGCGACCCATCCCGGCGTCATTGGGGAAACCGACCACCGGTTGTCCGGACGATGCGGTCGGCGCAAACAAATTCTGACCGAGCGAAAGCAGGCCGGACGGATTGGCAAAGCGTGCGAGCTCGATCTTGCCGATTTCCGTTGGCTGCACGTCCTGACCGCGACGTACGGTCACAATACCCGTCGTTGAGACAACAATTTCCGACGCGTCACTGGGCACACGAATTGGCGGTTGCAACGTGTAACCGTTGCTCGACACCAGCACGCCCTGATCGGAAATCTGAAAGCTGCCGTCGCGCGAGTACGTCGTATCGCCGTTCGGTCCCTGTAACTGAAAGAAGCCTTCGCCTTCGACGGCGACATCGAGATTGCGGCCAGTCTGCTCAATCGGGCCTTGCTCGTGCATGCGCTGCACGCCAGCCAAACGCGTACCACGACCAACCTGAATGGCCGGCGCTGTCTGCGCGTCGGGATCGCCGAGGATCTGTTGTCCCTGCACGGTTTGATACAGCAAGTCTTCGAAATGCGCTCGGCTGCGCTTGAAGCCTGGCGTGTTGACGTTGGCGAGATTGTTGGAAATGACTTCGGTGCGCGTTTGTTGCGCCATCATGCCACTGGCGGCGGCGCGAAGTGCGGGATCCATAGCTGTGCTCCTGCTGGTTAGACGGGCTTGGCGAGTTCAGTGACCGCGATGCCACGGGCGGCATCGATGGTCGACAAAGTTTTCTGCGCGGCGCCATAGCGATGCATCACGTCCAGCATGGCGGTCATGGCGAACATCGTGTTGACATTCGACTCTTCAACGAATCCTTGTTTCACACGACGCGCTTCAGGCGCAATCGCCTGTCGTGTGGCGTCCGGCACGAATCGTGTGCCGCCCTCATGCTGCAATCGCACACCATTGGCCACGCGTTCCACGCGCAACCGCTGCACGGGTTTGCCATCGACGGTCACCATGCCTGCGGCGTCGACGTCAATGGTGCCATTCGGCAACACGAACGGACCGTTTTCGCCGAGCACGAGGTCATTGTGATCGTCGACGAGACGGTGCTCGGCGTCGAGATGAAAACTGCCGCCGCGCACGAGCCGCTCGCCGCCCGGCGTTTGCGTGACGAAATAGCCGTCGCCCTCAATCGCGAGATCGAGCGGGTTGTGCGTATCGGTCAGCGTGCCCGGCGTGAGATCAAGCGCTGTGTCGGTGGACGCGAGCGAGTTTCCCATCATGCGGGCAAACGTGTTCTCGCCCTTGAAACCGCGCGTGGAGGCGTTGGCGAGATTGTTCGTCAGCACCTGCTGCTTGCGCTCCAGCATCTGGAGTGCAGCGGCGGCGCTTGTCATTCCACTCAGTCGGACGGGACCAGGCATAACGCTCGGGGAAAGAGTGCGTGAATTCACGGACGTAAACAGCAACGGTCGGGCCACAGGGACCCGACCGTCTACTGTCGTGGTAACGTATTGTTGTGCAAGCACTTAGCTCATAGTGAACACTGTCTACACTGAACTCAATTCGATATTATCGACGGCAATTCATGCCGAAGGCGGCTGGAGTTGCCGCTGCGCAGTTGAGAGCGCCAGCAGCATGGCAACGGCGTCCACCGGCAGACCGGTGCGCCAGGAGATTTCGCTTGGCGCGGTTCCCGAGGCCGCGAGGGCTTCAACGGCGCGCGGTGTGCGATCGGGACGCGCCGGTGTGCGCATGCGTGCGCGCGCGCTGGTCGCCATCATGGGATACGCGACAGCACGAGTTCGGCCGGTACGGGCAAAGCGTTGTCGCACCGACGGCACACGACCGAGCGCCAGCACGGCGACTAACGTGACAACGAGCGGGATTCCAAAACGGGAGACGAAACGCTGCGTGCGGGCCGACGTGAGGGTGGTAAGCGTCAACGCAGGAATCGTTGGCAGCGAGAGTTCACGAATCGACAAACTCGGCATCGCCAGATTCGGTATGCTCAGCGCGGGTGCACGGAACGACGAGTTCCCGTCATCGGTATCGGCGACTTTCGAGACGGCCGGCGCAATGAGTAACGCGCCAGCCGCAACGCTGGCGACGGTCACGCCACTGGCGAGGGCGATGGTGAGTGCCACCTGACGCGCGATTACCAACACACGCGGCGCATTCACGCGACACCCTCGCGCATTGGTTTGAGATCGACACGCAACTTGCTCAACGCTTTCGAGCGAATCTGCGAGACGCGCGACTCGGTGAGCGCGAGCACTTTCGCGATCTCGTGCAGTTTGAGTTCTTCGAAGTAGTAGAGCGAGAGCACGATCCGCTCCTGATCCTTCAGGCGAAGAATCGCGTCCTTGAGATGCGACACTTCTTGCTCGTGTGTCATACTGTCTTCAACGTCGCACTCTTCGCTGTCAGTCAGCATGTCCGCTGGCGCTGGCGCGCTGTTCTCCCGCTCACCTGGAGCGCGATCCAGCGGGATGTGATGGGCGCCTTCGACGTCGGCCTGCCAACGCCACAGAGTTTCCATGTCGATCCCCAGCTGCTCCGCCAGTTGCCGATCATCCGGTGCTCGGCCATGCACGCGCATCCACGTTTCCCGCGCCGCCGCCATGTCGCGCGTTTTGCGACGGATGGAACGCGGCACGTGGTCCTGCTTGCGCAACTCGTCGAGGATCGCACCACGAATGCGCGGCGCGGCAAACGTGCTGAAAGCGAGCCCGCGTGTCGAGTCAAAACCTTCGAGTGCCGCCATCAACCCGATCGTGCCGGCGCTTACCAACTCATCGAAGTCGGCTCGGACCGCAAGCGTGCGCGACACCTGCCGCGCAACGTGATGCACGAGACCAAGATGCTCCTCCAGCAGCCGATCACGCGCGGACTGATTGCCGGCATGATACGAATCCCAGAGTTGCGTGGTCACGGCGGGTGATGCGTGCGGAGTGGCAGATGGCACAGTCAGGCACCAGAGCGGGAGAGTGAAGCCCCGGCCAGCATGCGCGTCACGACGGCGTGAGCGGCGACTGCTGCGGGCGAACCTGTCGCGGCGTCCGGAAACGGCATACCGGCGCGAACTGCGACATCGAGCGTTGGATCGAGCGGAACTGCGCCGACATATCGCAGCGTGATTCCGAGGAACTGGCGGGCACCGGCATCAATGACATCGAAGCAGCGCGCCGCTTCCGATTCATCTTGCCGATTGACGAGCAGGTCGAGCGAAAGGGCACCAGCGTGTGCACGCGCGGCCTTGCAGAGCGCGAAGGTCGCGGCCAGCGCGACCGGATCTCCACCGGCGGTGATCGCCAGCAGTCGTTCGTCGGCATGCGGTGTAAGTGCCGCGCGCACCGTATCGAGACGTGCGCCGCAGTCGATAACGACGAGATCCATGCAGTCGGCGAGCGTTGTCACGCGTCGCATACAGGCGCGGCGCTCGGTTGCCGTGAGCGCAACCGCGTGCGTCTGTGTGCGTGCCGCGCCACCGGCAATGAGTGTCAGCGTCGTGCTAATGGGCGTCGCCACATCAACCGCCTGCACACGCCCGCCACGCAGATCTTGCCAGGTGGCGCGTGGCTTCACATTGAGCAGCATGGCAAGCGGCCCCACCATGTCGTCGGCGTCGATGAGCAAGACGCGATATCCGTCACCCGCCGCGGCCATCGCGAGCAGCGCCGATAAGAGCGTGGCACCACTCCCGCCGCGCCCACTCGCACACAGCAGCGTGGACACGCCACGTTCTGTGTCGCGCGTCTCGCGTGCGGCACCACGCAGCAAGGCATCAAGCTGCGAACTGGTCGGCGTGCGCATGGAGGTCGTCACGCGGGCATCCAGTCCGCTTCGGCGTCAGCAGGCAATCCGTAGGCGCGCAAAATGCGTTGCACCCCCGGTTGTACATCGGTCGGCACTTCTTGCCCGGTGCTCACCCAGCGCGTTGGCATGTCGAGTGACAACGCGAGATCAGCGACACCGGACGCGCGCGGCACTTCGTCAACCTTGGACAGCAGCAAATGCGACGCGCCCTTGTGCGCGCGGGTCGTGCGATACGCGCGCGCGATGTCGAGCGCGAGATCGGGTCGCACGGTCGCTGGGAGTACCAGATGCACTTCGTCTGGTGCGACCTCATCGAGCAGCGTGCGCCAGCGTTCGGTGAGTTCAGCCGACGCCGGACTGCGACCAGGCGTATCGATGATGACGACGTCGCATGACGACAACCGTTTCATCGCCGCACTGATGTCGCGCGCATCGTACACAACTTCGAACGGCACATCCGCCAGTTCGGCGTACGTGGCCAGCTGTTCCATGCCGCCCACGCGATAGGTGTCGAGCGTGAGCAGTCCGGGACGCGCAGCGCCAAACATGCCGCGGCGCACCGCCAGTTTTGCCGCAGTCGTCGTTTTGCCCGCGCCCGTTGGACCAACGAGTGCAATGCGATATGGTGTGCCATCAGCGGCACGCATGTTGGCCGGAAACGGGCGCGGCTCGAGCATGGCGCGCACGCGGTCTACCGTCGATGACGAGGCGGCAAGCACCTCCACCATCGGCACACCACCGTCGCGCACGGTGCGCGTGTGCAAAATCATCACGTCGTCGCCGAGTGTGCGACGCGCACGATCGGCCACGTGCGAGATGTCCGCGCCACGAATGCGTTCAAGCGGCATACGAGCCCACCTGTTGCGTGCTACCCTGCGGTGAGCCAAACGCCGCGCCGTGTTGCGCGCCGAGGTGTTGTGTGCTCTGTTGCGACGACATCTCCCACGTCGCAACGCTGCTCAGTGTCACCGACGGTGGCAGTTCCGCCAGCGAGATCACGGGTAAGCTCGGCAACACCGGTTCAATAAGACGTCGCACGCCGATGCGGAGCGACGGTGGCGTGATGAGTGGCAACGGGCGTCCATCGATTGCGTAGGTGGTCGCCATGTGATTTAGGTCGCGCAGCATACTGGCCAGCGAGTCCGGCGTGAGTGTCGGCGCGTTTGGCTGTGCCGAGCGTGGAGAGAAGAGACCGAGCAATGCCGATTCGAGTTTGCTGCCAATGGTGATGCCACGGACCAGGCCACCCTGATCGGCGAACAGTCGCGCGATGACGTTGGTCAACGACTTGCGCACAATTTCCGTCAACGCCTCTGGGTCTTTTGTCGTCTCGGCGCCATCACCAAGCGCTTCGAGGATCGTTACCAGATCGCGGATCGGTACGCGCTCGCGCAGCAACCGCTGCAAGACGCGATGCAACACACTCAGCGACACTTTGCCGGGGATGATCTCGTCCACGAGCGCGGGATGTGATTTCTTGAGCGTCTCCACCATTTCCTGCACTTCCTGCCGTCCGAGCAAGTCCGCGGCACTCGCCTTGAGCGTTTCAAGCAAATGCGTCGCAATCACGGTCGTTGGTTCTACCACGACATAACCCATCGCTTCCGCCTCGTTGCGCCGTGACGATGCAACCCAGCGCGCTGGCATGCCGAACGACGGATCGACCGTTTCCATCCCGTCGATTTCGGCGATCACGCCACCGGTATTGAGGGCCATCATGAAGCGCGGCAGCACGTCAGCACGCGCAACCTCTGATCCGCGCAGTTTGATCACGTACTCATTGGCGGGCAGTCGGATGTCGTCGCGAATGCGAATGGGCGGCACGAGAATGCCGAGTTCCACTGCCGCCTGCTTACGCAACAGCGAGATGCGTTCAAGCAGATCGCCGCCTTGTCCTTCATCAACGAGCGGAATGAGCGCGTAGCCAACCTCCAGTTCAATCGGATCGAGCTGGAGCAAGTCGCGCATCGGATCTTCCGGCGCGGGTGCTTCAGCAACGGGTATGGACGCGACCATCGCTTGTTCGGCGCGCCGCACTTCGTTTTTGCCGGCGGAACGCGCGAGGAACGCTGCGCCAATGCCGAGCGAGAGGAACGGGAACATTGGCAAGCCAGGCACGAGCGCGAATGACGAGAGCACGCCGGCCGCCATCCACATGGCGCGCGGGTGACTGCCCAATTGTCTGCTGAGGACAACGCCAATACGATCGGTGCCGGTGGCGCTCGTGACCATCAAACCAGCGGCCGTACTGATGATCAGTGCCGGTACTTGTGAGACGAGTCCATCACCGACTGTCAGCAACGTGTACGTGCCAGCGGCTTTGCTGATGTCCATGCCGCGCTGTACAACGCCAATAAAGATGCCGCCGAGAATGTTGATCGCGACGACGAGAATGCCGAGGACAGCGTCGCCTTTGACGTACTTCGAGGCGCCGTCCATCGCACCGTAAAAGTCGGCGGTGCGCGAGATCACGTCGCGCCGCTCCCGCGCTTGCTTTTCGTCAATCAGTCCGGCCGACAGATCGGCGTCGATCGCCATCTGTTTGCCGGGCATCGCGTCAAGGGTGAAACGTGCGCCTACTTCAGCAATGCGCCCGGCACCCTTGGTGATGACAATGAAGTTGATGCCAATGAGCAACAGGAAAATGACAATACCGACGGCGTAGTTGCCGCCGATGACGAACTTGCCAAACGCTTCAATAACTTTGCCGGCGTGCCCCTGCGTGAGAATCAGCCGCGTCGACGAGACATTGAGGCCGATGCGAAACAAGGTCAGCAGCAATAGCAGCGCCGGGAAGCTGCTGAAGTCGAGCGGATTCGTGGTGTACAACGCGACGAGCAATACAACGAGTGACAGCCCGATGCTTGCGGCGAGGCACAAGTCGAGCAATACCGGCGGCAGCGGTACCACAATCAGCGCGAGAATGAGCACCACGGCGAGCGCCAACGCGGCCTCCGCACGTTTCCGTGCGCCTGCAGTCTCGTATTCGGCGGGCATCGCGTTGATCGTCATGCGGCCACCGTGCCACGCCAGCGCGCACCGAAGCGTTCACGTTGCTTGAGCACGAACGCCAGCACTTCGGCGACGGCGACGTACATCTCCACTGGAATGATCGTGCCAACCTTCGCGCTCGCCAGCAACGCACGCGCGAGCGGCTTGTTCTCAATTACGGGCACACCGTGTTCAAACGCGAGATCCTTGATGCGCTGGGCGATCTTGCGCTGCCCGATGGCCACCACATACGGCGCAGGCGCAACGCTCGGGTCGTACTTGATCGCAACCGCGATGTGCACCGGATTGACGATCACCACATCGGCCTTTGGTACAGCAGCAAACATCTGACGACGAATGCGTTCACGACCAATCGCCAGCCGACGACCCTTCATGCCCTGGTCGCCTTCCTGCGCCTTGCTTTCGTCCTTCACTTCATTCTTCGTCATCTTGAGGCTCTGATTCGTCACCCAGCGCTGCCACGCGTAGTCCGCACCGGCGAGCGCGAGAAACATCAGTCCCGCATTGCGCAGCAACCCGAGACAATACCTCTCAACGACGCCAAGCAGTGCGGTCGGTGATTGCACGGCGAGCCCCTGCACATCGGGCCATGCGTCGCTGAGCGTCCCATACACGGCCCAGCTCACAATGCTCATTTTGAGCAACGCCTTGCCCAGCTCAGCAAATGACTGTTTGCCCAACACGCGCCCAATGTTGGCCTTCGGATTGAGGCGATTCCATTTCGGCTCGAGCGCTTTGGTCGAGATCATGAAGCCCGTCTGCGCTGCTTGTACGGCAATCGCGATGACAACCAACGCGCCCATCATGCCAACCATCGCCACGAGCGCGCGAAACCCCAGCGCCTGGATCAGCGGAATGGCACCGATCCCTGCGTTTTCGGCATCGCCGGCCGTCGACAAACTGCGCCCCATCGTGTCGAGCAGAAAACGCCAGAGCGATGGGCCAGCCATGCTGAGCGTCATCGTGGAGCCGAGCAAGAGCGCCGCAGTCATCAGTTCAGGGCTCTTCGCGATCTGGCCACTCGCGCGCGCTTCTTCGAGTCGTTTCCCAGTCGGTTCTTCTGTTTTTTCGCCCGCGGTTTCGGCCATGTCAGCGCACCGCCACGCGTGCTGCGCGGGCGAACGTTTCCAGAGACGTGCCGAAGCCCGCACTCCAGTCGCTCATGACGTGCACCACCAGTGCAATCGATCCAGCGAACGTCACCAGGCCAACGCCGATCTGGAGCGGAAAGGCAACACTCATCAGCTGCAACTGCGGCGCCGCGCGACCGAGAATGGCGAGCGCCAGATTGGTGACAAAAATTGCCGCGATCACTGGTGCAGCGAACTGCAAGCCAGAGAAGAAAATGTCCTTCGCCATTGGTACAAACGTGCCCATACCAGCACGCAGGTCTGGAACAGCGCCGAGTGGCAAGGCATGAAAGCTTTGCGCAATGGCCTGCAGCATCACCACGTGTCCATTGCCAACCAGCAGCACCGTCAACGCGAGGAGTTGCAGCAGCGTTGCGAACACCGAGCCTTGTGTGTTGTTCGTTGGATCCAGAATCGCTGCGCCAGACAATCCAATCGTCGTCGTCACCAACTCACCACCAAACTCGGCGGCGGCGATGGTCATGGCGGCAGCGAGTCCAACGATCAATCCAATAATCGTCTCGCTGAGAAACGACGCGGGCGTGATGTGCAGTGCGGTGACATCGGTGCTGGCATTGGCCGCAGGAGCAATCATCACGGCAAAGAGCATCATCAATGCGGTGCGCAATTTCATCGGCACCGTTTTCGCCGACCACACCGGTGCGGCGAGCAGCAGGCCACCAACGCGCAACACGGTGAGCACGAACGCCGACGCAATGCCCGGCGCAAAAAAGTCCGGCAGTCCCGCCGTTACGAAGCCGTTCACGACAGCATGGCGGGAATGCCGCGAATCAGTTGCTGCGTATAGCGAATCAGGATCTGCAGCAGCCAGGGCAGCCCGACGATGAACGCGCCGCCGACGAGGATGAGCTTCGGCACGAACACCAGGGTCTGTTCCTGGATCTGGGTCACCGACTGGATGATGCTGATAATGAGCCCGACGCCGAGTGCGATCAGCAGCATCGGGGCGGCGAGGGTGAGCGCCGTCATGATGGCATCGCGCGTGAGGTCGATGACCAGCTGGTGCGACATCGGGCGTTGGCAATTCGGGGGAGTACGCGCCACACGGGCGGAGGGCGCCGATCGAACGTCCTCGGCCCCGTCTAATGCACGACCCGTACCATTTGGCCGCCATTGAGTCAGCGCGGTTAAAACATTGAAATAGAACGACTTACACGATCACAACCGTAACGGCACCTATACTATATATGTTGTCGAGCGGCAAGAAGTGCCGCCCGCCCGTTGGGCGGATTTGCCGCGCGCCTGCGCTAGCCGCTGCGCGTCCAGATGGCGATTAAGCCACACCACGCGTCGGTGCGGAGGCCGCCGAACTGCGGTGGAATACGTGCCGGACCGAAAAACACCTCCACACCGTACACGTCCTTCGGGATGACCGCGTCAATGTTTGAGAGCGCGGGCAACACCACCCCGTCCACGGACACGCGCAGAACGCATTCCACCGGTTTCCCGAGGACCATCTTGTTGCCGCGCATCGAGACCGCCACGGTACTGGCCATCGAATCGGTGATGCGGATGCCAGCGACTCCGCGCAGCATTTGCGAGAGCGCGATTGGGTTGCGCTTCGCAATCTGCGCAGCCGTAACGACTGCGTTGGCTTCATTCCGCATCAGGCGCTGCTCAAACTCGTCGGCGCGATCGCTCACGGGCCTGTTGCCGACGACGCGTACCTCGCCAAGCGTGGCCGTCGAGCCGTTGAGGATGACGGTGAAGGCGTTCTCGCCCGCGCCAACGCGGACGCGTGTCTTTGCGGCCGAGAACCCAACGCGTCGCACCAGCACTTCGACAAGACCGGAGGCCAGCCCTTCAAACCGCACATTGCCACCGCTATCCGATCGTGCGTTTCGCTCGTTGCGTGCGTCCTTCACTCGCACGTCGGCGTCGGCAATTGGTACGTCACTCTCTTGCGTAATGCGCAGTCGCAACGCGATTGCCTCGCGCTGCGCGGAGCTTCGCGATGGCATGAACAACGCCACCGCCAGCAGCGCGCACCAAGCGCACACGACCTTGAACTGACGACGAACCATGAGTGCTCCGGCCGACATTGTACTGCATCACTACGGCTACTTGAAGCTCTGCACCAATGACTGAATTGTCAAACTCCACCCGTCGACCAACACAAACAGCAACAGCTTGAAGGGCAGCGAAATCATCGCCGGGGGCAGCATCATCATGCCCATGCTCATCAGTACGGACGCCACCACCGCGTCGATGATGATGAACGGCAAGTAAATCACAAAACCAATCTGAAACGCCGTGCGCAGTTCACTGGCGACAAACGCCGACATCAAGACGTGCAGCGGAATGTCGTCGGCGGTCTGCGGACGCGGCAAATGACTCATCTCGACAAACGTCCGGATGTCCGACTCTTTCGTTTGACGCAGCATGAATTCGCGCATTGGCTTGACACCCGTCTTGAGCATCTCCACCTGCGTGATCTGTCCGTCAAGCCACGGGGTGATGGCGCTCTTGTTCATTTCGGTGAGCGTTGGTGACATCACAAACCCCGTCAACAACAGCGCCAGTGCGGCGAGCAACTGCGCCGGCGGTGCGCTTTGTGTGCCCATCGCTTGTTTGAGAAAGTGCAGCACGATGAGAATGCGCGTAAAGCCGGTCATCATCAGCAACAACGTGGGCAACAGTGTCAGCAGCCCCATCATCACGACAATGCCGACGGTGCCACTGAGTCGCAGGCCGCCGTCGGCGTCGTTGCCAACTTTTACGTCCATCTGCGGCATCATGCGCATGATTGCATCGTCAGCCGCAATCGGTGCTGGTGTTGCCGCGCCGGCTGGTGTTCCCGGTGGCGACGTGGTGGAATCGAAGGTCATCGCCGACACGGGGCGCGTTGACGAAGCGCCGCCTGGTGTCACGGTCGTTCCATTGCCCGTGCGCCGAGCGGTTGGCGCCGTATTCGGCGCTCCAACTTGCGCTGGTGTTGCAGCACGACTCGGCCGCACCGTGCGACGGGCCGACGGCGGCAACACCAATTCCGGCGCGAGCGGGGCAACCGGTGCTGCCTGCGTTGCAACAGCCGTCGGTGCAGGAGTTATTGCGGGTGTCGGTGCCGGTGTAACAGCTGGTGTGGTTGCCGGAGTCGTCGGTGACGTAACAACTGGAGCTGTCACCGGCGGCGCAACAGGAGATGTCACAGGCGGCGAGACAGGCGGTGCCGCTTGCGCACCGGCCGATGTTGTCATCACCTGCGACACAATCATCGCGCCAACAAACACCGCCAGTTTTGTGGCGTGCGAAAGCGCACTGCCCACCAGCACACGGAAATCGCGTTCGGGGGCCGCTGCTGCGACGGCGCCACGCGCATACGTGAGCGGAGCACCGCTGCGCAGCGCGAGCACTTCGTCGGTCATGTTGCGGAGTTCTTCAATAAAGTCCACTTCTGGTGAGCGCACTTCGTAAGACCGCGTCACCTCAAGTGGTGTTACGGCCGGCAATTCGGCCGCCGGTTCGATCGCCAGCGGTTCGACGTGCTTCTCGAGCGTTTGCGTGAGCAGGCGACCAAACGCGCCCGGTCGAAACACCGCGAGTGCGCCAGCGGCGAGTATGCCAGGCGCAACAACATTGCCACCATCCGCGGCGACAGCAGCACTGTTGCCGGAGATCGCGCTGGTCGCGAATGGTGTCGCCACAGTGCTACTGCTCAGCACACGCTGGCGATCACTCTCATCGAGATCAAACAGCGCACGGACACCACCTTCACCGGTGGACACGGCCATCACGCGATCACCAACACGCACGACGGCCAATCCCATCTTTGGTGTGAGCGCGATACGCTGCACCACTTCGACCGGCAGCCGGTTGCGCGATGACAGTGTGCCCGGGCCAAACCGCTTAACGAGCCAGAGACTCAGCGCCGCCAGACCAAGCACAAACGCGAGCGCCGCCACAACGCTTAAGCCCGACAAGAGCATCGGTCAGCCCTTGAGCGAGATGGAACGCAGTGCGACGCCATGCATACGCGGCGTCACGCGGCGAGTCCAGGCACGGACGGCGCCGTCGACAGAATCCGTGTGATCCGCACGCCAAAGTGCTCACCCAACACCACCACCTCGCCTTCGGCAAAGCGACGATCACCGACAAAGATGTCGATCGGCTCGCCAGCCAGACGATCAAGCTGCAACACCGACCCGCGACCAAGTCGCAACAATTCCTGCACGCTCATACTCGTGCGACCAAGTTCGATCGACACTGGCAGCGTGAGGTCGAGCAACATACCAATCGGTACTTCGGTGGCATTGAGCGCGGTCTGCTCAAACTCCGTGAACTGGGGCGTGCGCGCGACCGGTGCGCCGTCTGCCCCTTCCGTCGACAGCGCGGAGATGGGTTGTCCGGCAGACTTCGCTGCCTGGGCACTGGCGACGAGCGCGTCGACTTCAGCGGGATTCATGAGTGCGTTGTCCGTGATTCGGGAGCGATCGATGGATCAGCCACGGTGTCCATAATGCGAACGGCAAAATTTCCTGAGACGCGGCCTGGATGCCCGACAAAGCGCTCCTGCGTACCCGAGCGCACGATCACGCGCGCGTCTTTCGAAATCCCAGTGGGAATGACGCTGCCAACATCCAGCCGGGCGATGTCGCGCATCGACAGTTGAAAGGCGGGAAACCGCGCCGACAGTGGAACGTGCGTCGCGCGCAGTGAGGCTTCATTGCGCTGTCGCGCCGCTTCGCGCTCGATATCACTGGTGAGCATCCCGGTCTGACGTTCCTGCCCATTCGACGCGAAGAACTTCTCGAGCACAGCAAACGGAAGGCACACCAGCAGCAACGACGTCGCGTTGCCAGCGGTGATCTCTATATTGGCCACCAACACCGGATCGTCCTTGTTGACGACCTGCAGTATTTCCGGCGACGACTCGAAGGCGTTGATCGCAAGATCCATCGGCACGTGATCCTGCCAGATCTCTTGCAACAACGTCGCTACACGATCCGCAACAGTGCGCACCGCCATGCGTTCAATCGGTGTCAGTGACCGAATCAGCGTCGAGCCAACACCTTCTCCGCCAAATAGCTTGTCGATGAGAAAGCAGGAAAACTCCGGGCCAACATCAAGCACGCCCTTCTGACCGGTGCCAAGCACGTCGAAGATGAACGACGAGCACGGTGTGGGGAGCGACAACGTGAACTCGCCAAACGAAAACTGCTCAACACTCTGCAGTCGCACCTCGATTTGGCCACGCACGCGCGACACCAGCCAGCCCTCAAGGTTCTTCACCATCCGCTCGTACATCGCTTCCAGTGTGCGCAATCGCTCTTTCGATACGCGATGCGGTCGACGCCAATCGTACACTTGCACGTCGAGCGCAGCGATTGAGCGTGGTGTCAGCCGTGCGCCGCCCGCACCACTCCCGCCGAGCAGTCGGTCAATGTCGTTCTGGCTGAGCGTTTCCGCGCTCATGGCGGGCTATTGCACCACAAACTGCGGGAAGTACAGCCGCTTCACCGCCGTCTTGCCAAACCGCTTGGTGATGGCCGTCTGCACTTCAAGCTTGATCGCTTCACGCGACGCCATGTCGACGAGCTGTTCGACGGTCTTCGTGCCGAGTTCCGTCAGCACAATGTCACGCAACTCGGCATCGCGCGCCGTAAACTCGGCGCCCGCGGTCTTGTTGCCCGTTTCGATGGCCACATTGAACAACAGGAACCGGCTGCCACCACTGCCGGCGGGATTGAGCACGAGGTTCTCCAGCAAATGCATAGCTGGTGCGTCGGCGGCTTTTTCACCTTCCTTTCCGCCTTCCTTGGCCGCACCATCGTGCTCACCGGCTTTGGCCGACGCATCGCCCTCTGCCGGAGCGCCTTCTTCCGACGCATGCCCACCCTCGGCCGTGGATGCGTGTGCGGGCGCAGCCTTCCCCATTTTCTTCGCCGCCATCGGCCCGATCACCATGGCGCCAGTACCACCGCCAACCGCCAGGGCGACCGTGACAAAGGCGATCAGTGGGAGTTTGGCTTTCATGCCGGTGGGCGCCGGAGCGCCTTCAGTTGCCGGAGCGGCGGGTTTTTCGTGTGCAGCCATAGTCAGGTACGTTCGAGGGGAGGGCGGGTCACACTACTGAAAGCATGTCTGGGGCCATGACATGCGGCGGTCTGGCAGGTGACGTCCATTGACGACTATCTCCATGATTGGCAATGCATTACGCCACACGAAATCCAATCAAACGGCCCGCATTGTGACAGTGGTGCTTTTTCAGCACGCGGCAATAGTCGCCACAACGGCAGAAATTGCCCGGTGTGCATAACACAAAGACGGCGGGTAAGGGCAGACATGCCCCCACCCTCCGCCTTCGCGTCAGCGTCAAGCGCGCGACCAGAATCAGTCGCGACTAGCGCTTGATTGTCATCAATTCCTGCAACATCTCGTCCGAGGTGGTCACCACCTTGCCGTTCGCCTGAAACGCGCGTTGGGCGATAATCATGTTGGTGAACTCCTGGGCGAGATCGACATTGGACATTTCGAGGGCACCGCTCGTCAGTTGCGATTGCGAGCCTTCGAGGGCAAAACCCAGCACGGCGCCGCCAGAGTTGGCCGACTCCTGATACATGTTGTCACCGATACGGAGCAAACCGCTCGGATTGTTAAAGTCCGAGAGCACGATCTTGGCGAGCGGCGAAGTTGTGCCATTGGTGAAGAAACCGGTGATCAAGCCGAAACGGTCGATCGAAAAGTTCTGCAGCGAACCAGAGGTGTAGCCATTCTGGTCGCGCAGCACGGCGGTAGATGCCGTGGAGGCGAACTGCGTCAGACCGCTCACGCCACCAATCAACTTGAAGTCAATGAGCACGGGATTAGCGCCGGGCACACCGAAGTCGATACCGGCCGCGACGTTGGTGTTGAGAATGCCCGCCTGATCGAACGTCAGTGTGCCACCGTTGACGTTGGCTGCCGGTGTCACGGGCGACATGAAATACGCGATCTTGATCTCGGAATTCGACGGCATGTTCGCCGTGAATTGCACCGCCGGCGGCGGACCAGAGGAGAATGCCCAGTCGGCTGGCGTCGCATACTCTGTGCCGCTCGAACTGGTCACGCGCACGTCGGCGGGGAGAATCTGATAGCCTGCCGGTGGCACGGGGAGGTTGATGTCACTCGGCGGCGAAATGCCGTCGGTCTGAAAATTCTCTGACAGCGCACTGGCGAGCGGATCAATGCGCCAGTCCCACGTGTTCGGCGCCGTCTTCCAAATCTGGATCTTGATATCGTGCTTTGATCCCTGCGAATCGAACACGGCAATCTGCGATTCCGTCCACGCTTTCTCGTTGATCGGCAGCGCGCGATCCAGTGGATCGGTGAACGTACCCTGAAAGACCGGCGCCGACGCGTTCAGGTTGCCGGCGAGCAATGCTTCCGTCGTCGGTTTGGCCGACACCTTCTGTCCAAACGGCAACTGAATGTCGCGGATACCATCCTGCAACACGCCGTTGTCATACGTGCGCCCTTGCACGACGAAGCCGTTGGTCGGCGACACCATGTTGCCTTCCGCGTCCACCTGAAAGTTGCCGGAGCGCGTGTAGAAACTCTGGTTGCCTTTGCGCACCACGAAGAACGAATCGCCCTGAATGGCGACGTCGGTATTGAGACCCGTCGTTTCGAGGTTGCCCTGATTGAAGATCTGGTCAATCGATCCGATCTGCATCCCCAATCCGATTTGCACCGGGTTGATACCACCCTGGTCACCAGGTGGACGGCTGGCGCCCTGCAGCAGTTGTGCGAAGCCTTCCTTGAAGGTGACGCGACCTGCCTTGAAGGCCACCGTATTCACGTTGGCAATGTTGTTGCCGATGACGTCCATGCGCACCTGATTATTGCGCAGGCCGGACACACCGGCGAAAAGAGAGCGAAGCATTTGTGTGAAGTCCTCTGTGTGGGAAGGTCGCGACTAGCTGCGAATCTGCAGCAGCCTGCTCATCGGCATACTCAGCGAGTCGCCAATGATGAGGATGGGGTTGCCTTGTTCGTAGCGCATACCGGTAATCCGTCCGGTCGTGTAGGTCTTTACACTCTGAAACGGGCCGCCATCCGTTGCGACCTTCACATTGTACGTGTACTTGCCACTCTTGAGCGGCGGCACAAACGTGAGGTCAGTCACGTCGTACGCCGATTGTCCTTTCGGCACACGATCCAGTGCCGCCGTGCATGTTTCGCCATTGGCACCTGTCGCGGTGACAATACCACCGCCGCTCAACGTTCCCGTGTCGATGAGCACGGTGCCCCTGCCACTGTGGTCGATATAGAGGTCATTGCCATTAGTCACGCCAGTCTTGCCCACCGTGGCGAGTGCGGTTTGCCCTTCAAGCAACGCGGTGAGATCCGCATTGGCCGCCTTCTGATCTTCCTGCAACGCCGCAATACTGGCGGCGAGTGCCTGCTGCGCCTCCGTCTGCGTATCAAACGAATCATTGAGTTTGAGCAATTGTTCAACCGACGAGAACTGTGCCAGTTGTGCGGCCATGTCCTTGCCGTCCATCGGATTGAGTGGATCCTGGTTCTTCAGCTGCGCCACGAGCAACTTCAGAAACTCATCGCGACCAAGACTGCTCGTTGGCAACGCCGCACCGGTGCGCGGTGTTGTTGGCGCGGCGGGCCCGGTAACTGGCTCAGTTGCACTCGTGCCGGTCGGTTCCGTGAACACATTCCGGCGAACTGTTGTGATCATGATGCATCCTGGTTGGGGGTGTCACGGCGGCCACGCTGGCCACTACCCTGTCGCTGTTCGTCGCGCGCACGTCGCGCGTCGTCATAACGTTCCCACTCACGCGAGCTTGACGACCGTTCGCGCTGCCCCTGCTGCGCACTCCCCTCGCTAAATGCCGCAGACGGTGTCGCGGTAAGGCGAAGGTCCGTGCGCTCAGCGGCAACACTGCGTTCGGACTCCGACGCCGACCGACCGACCGCGCTGATACGCACGCTATCGCTCTCGAGACCGCGCCTCTCGAGCGCCTCTTGCAACTCGCCGGTGCGCAATCGCATGCCATCCGCGCTCGCCGCATCCGTGGTGATATGCGTGTCGACTACGTTGCCGCGCAGATCAACCGTGACGCGCTGCGGCATACCATCTACGCCTTCCACATCGAGTGACATCCGCGACATCGCCACCGCCGGCGCATCATCGCGCCGTTGCTGCGCATCGGCCACACGATCCGTTGACCCCGCACTCGCCGTCGTGGGCGCGCGATCCATCAGCGGTGTTGCAGAGGTCGCGGTGGTCGGATTGGCCGGTCCCCACGTCGTTGCACCTGGCGCGCTCTCCTCGCCGCTGCGTGCCGCGCGTCGCGCATGACGTTCGCTCAGCGGCGCTTCGCCATCACCACGATCGGCGTTGCGGTCGCGTGAATCGCGGGTCGCCGCATCGCGTGTACGCGAGTCAGCAAGACCAGTCGCGCTCACGGTGTATGCTGCGAGTGCGTTGCGATCGACCGTTGGCGCGTCGCTCGCCGCTGACACACGCGCTACCGACGCCACGCCTGCGACCGCGGCAACGCCTGCGCGTTCCTGCCCACCGGGCGCCGCATCACGTGTCGCGGCGCTCGTTGCCGAACGATCCACCGTCGCCGCCACATCGGCTCGCAGCACATCACTCGGCAGTTCCAGGTGTCCGGGGTCGCGCGCACCGAGGGTGCGCAAACCTTCTTCGCGCGCGATACGCTGCAGACGCGCGTACCCTTCGCTGTTGTTCCACGACCCGTCAACCATCACATCGGCGGCCTCGCCACGGGTATGCGCTGAGTCGCGCGTCCACGTCACCACGTCGCCATTTCGCGTACGTCCCTGCGCAAAGAGGTAGTCCTGACGGTCCTGCGAACGCACCGTTTCGACCAGTTGCACCTCATGGCCAAACTCGCTGTGCATGCGCGAGACGACACGATCCAGTCGTGCGCGGAACTCGACGTCGAGCGCCGAAGGGTCACGCACCGGCGCGCGTTCGCTCGCCGTCCGTGCACCCGCCGCAGTTCCCGTGCTCACGTTCATCGCCGCATTGCGCGACTCACTGCTCGCCGCGTCGGCGATCTGTGCGCCGAGTGACGTGCCCGCGTGCGCCAGGAGGGCATCAAGCGTTCTGCGCACATCGGCACCGCCGCTATCTCCCATGGCCAACAGTTCCTCAACACCCATGCCACGTCGCGC
>JAYSVL010000164.1:0-6679 GCA_043718595.1 Gemmatimonadaceae bacterium | reverse complement strand
CCTTCACCGCGGAGGAAACGCGCCGACACCATCGCGTCGTACGTTATCTGCGGACTCTGCACGTACGTCAGACGCGAGAAGAGCGTGTGATTCTTGTTTGGTGCGAGAAAAGAACCCTTGAACGACGCCCAATTCGCGCCGCTGACCGGATTGACGTCGAGATAGAAATTCGTTGACGTCAATTCGTAGCTGGTCGCGATAAAGAGTTTGTCCTTCGCCAGCGGGCCACTAATATTGAAGCCGAGTTGCTGTCGACCGAAGTTTGGCACGACTGTCTGGAATGCGTTCCGCGCGATGACGCTCTTGTTCTGCAGGAATCCGAAACCAGAGCCTTGCCATTTGTTGGTGCCGCGACGGCTCTCTGCGCTGATTACGTACGAGCCAGCGCGCGTGTACTCGGCGTCATACGGATTGACGTACACACGAAACTGCTCCAGCCCTTCCTGTGGCAACGGTGACCCGGTTTGCCCAAGGCCCACGATGTTGCCGTTGAAGAGGCTCTTCATCTCCACACCGTCCATGTAGACGTTGAAGAAGCGCAAGTCTGGCGCAGCACCACCGGACGGCAAGCTACGCCCAGACTGCGGCGCATACGTTTTGATGCCCGGCGCGATACCCGCAAGGTTCATTATGCCGCGTGAGTTGAACGGAAGGTTTTCAATTTCCTCCTTCATCACCGGTGCCGACACCGACATGCGCTGCACCTCGACCTGCTTCACCCGATCGGCGGTGACGGTCTGGGCCTCCAGATCGGCGGCGCCGCGTTCCAGCGTGAACTCCAATCGCGCGCGTTGCCCGATTGCAAGATTCACGGTATCCGTTCGCTGGCGAAACCCAATCGCTTTGACGTTGACCGTGTACTGCCCGGAAAACAGGCCGAGCACGCGAAACTCGCCACTTGCGCGCGTGATGGAGCGCGCCGTTTCGCGCGTGGCGACGTTGCTCACGGTGACCTGGGCGCCAGCGATGGGTGCGCCCTCACCTCGCACGGAGCCTTCGAGTGTGATGGTGTTCTGCGCAAACGCTGGCGCAGCGCAACAGACCAGCAGGACGGTGAACTGAACGGCGTGAACGATCGGGTGTCGCATTGCGACGGCCTCGGGTGCAAAGGGGAGGGGTCAACACGCGCTGACCGAAGCGGGCCAGGTCGCGTGACGGTGCACAGTTGGCGAAACTATACCGCACACTCCTCACTAAGGGAATAATTCCGTCATGATCCGACTCGTCGTGGTGTCGACCTGCTGCGCGTGCCTGATGCTGCTCCCGGGCGCCTCGCCTGGCTCGGCACAGTCGCCGACGCGAACGGGCAGTGCTCTCGGCTCGGCAGAGTCGCCGACGCGAACGGACAGTACCCTTGCACCGGGCGTTCGATATCAGCGATGGCTCGACACCCGCGGGCCATGGCAGCTGCACCTGGTGCGGGTTGACCTGCGGCGCGCAGTCGTCGAGGTACGAGCCGCCCGCGCGAACGAGCAACTGCGCTCACGCGAGAAGACGTCGGCGATTGTACGGCGCGCGGCTGACGGCGGTGCGCGGGTGCTGGCGGCAGTCAACGCGGATTTCTTCGAGCTCAAAAGTGGCGAGAACGAGAACAATCAGGTCATCAACGGCCAGTGGTGGAAGGGGCTCAAAGTCACTGAGTCGCCATACGACACATACGACAATGTGCATGTGCAATTCGGCGTCGACGCCGCCGGACGGCCAATGCTTGATCGCTACCTGTTGGACGGCAAAGCATGGGCACGCGGCGTGATGACACCGGTGTTGACGGTCAACGCCAACCCGACAGGGAATCCGGAAGGCAGCGCGCTGTATACCCCACGATTCGGCACGGCAACGCCGCGTGATACCACACGACCAACTGCTGAGGTGTCGCTGCAGTCCGCGGGTCGACGAGGAGATACGCTGCTATTTGTCCGACGCGGTGCGCTGTCAACGCAGTCGGGGACATCAATTCCCGCAGACGGCGCCATCCTGAGCGCATACGGCGCCCGTACGAAAGCGCTGGAGTCGATGCTCGATGGCGATACCGTACGCGTGCTCCTGAGTACGGTACCGCGACCACCACGCGGCGCCGCGCCGCGCATGCTGATTGGTGGCTGGCCACGCATCCTGCGCGACGGCGTCAATGTTGCCGGTGATGCCGCCACCGTTGAAGGGACCATTTCGCGTAATGCTGAAGTGCGACACCCTCGTACGGCAATCGGGTTCTCACGCGACAGCTCGGTCCTGTTTCTGCTCACCGTTGACGGGCGTTCGGCGCAGAGTGTTGGCATGACCCTCGTAGAGCTGGCCGATGTCATGCGAAGACTTGGTGTCTGGCAGGCGATGAACTTTGACGGTGGTGGTTCAACCACGATGGTGATTGGCGGCCGCGTGGTGAATACCCCTTCCGATCCATCGGGCGAGCGCGAGGTCGGTAACGCATTGCTCATCGTCCAGCGCGCCACGGCAGCGAAGCGCTAGCCCAGCGCGACAGCCAGCGATTTAGCTCGGTGGGTCGTACTTTGATCGTCACCTCCGCGCATTCGCCTTCCGCCTTTCGTCTCAGGACGTCGTCCGTGTTCCGCTTCTCCAACGCGCTTCTGCTTGTCGCTTGCTGCGCCGTCACACTGCCGGCGCAGCCCAAATCGTCGCCAAAGTCAGCAGCCAGCAAAGTCGTCTGGCCAGACGAGGGACCGCGCACCTGGGCACCGCGCCCGACCGTCGCCGAAATCACGGCCAACGACTTGCGAACGCGCCTCTACCAGTTTGCGGACGACTCGATGCTCGGACGTCGGATCGGCGAACCGGGCAATCACAAGGCGACCGCGTACATCGCGCGCGAGTTTCAGCGACTCGGACTCAAGCCCGCAGGCGACAGCGGCACGTTTTTTCAGAACATGCCGTTTGGCCCAATTGGCTTTGATAGCGCGTCGTCGCGGCTGGCGATTGCGGGCACTCCGCTTCTGCCCAAGCGCGATTGGATTCCGGTAAGTCCTGGCGGCACGGCCGGCCTCGGCGGAAAGACTGACCTGACCAACGTGTCGACGGTGTTTGCAGGTCGATGGGGCGATACGTCCGTAGTGCTCGACCCCGCAGTGTTCGCCGGCAAGGTTGCCGTCTTCATTGCACCGCCTACCGCTGCCACAGGAACACAAGGCGGTCGTGGGCCAACGTCATTTATTGGCTGCGAGGATGTGCCCAACAAGTTCGGTGCAGCCGCTGCGGCCGCTGCTGAAGCGGCAGCAGCACCGGGCGGACGCGGTGGTCGTGGCGGCGCCGGCGCGACCGCAACACCAGCGGTCGTTGATGCGCGGGCGTCCAAGGTGGGTGCGGTCGCAGTGTTGCTGATCGGACTGGACGGCGCGTCCCTAACAACAGTCAACGCAGCCTTCGCCGGACGAATGGCCATGCAACCCGCCACCGCTCCGAGCACGCGTGTCTCACTCGGCGGTGCGACCATTTCACGAGCAGTGGCCCAACGGCTCTTTGCCATGCCGGTCGACCAACTCAGCGTTGGTGCAGCTGGACAGCCAGTGTCGGCAAGTTGGAGCTACGAATGGCGCGTGTCAAAGACGCCAGCGCGGAATGTGATCGCAATTCTTCCAGGCTCCGACCCAACGCGCGCCAGTGAGTACGTCCTTGTCGGCGCGCACAACGATCATGTGGGCGTCAACACGACAGTAGTAGAACACGATTCCTTGCGCGCCGTCAATTTTGTCACGCGACGACAAGGATCGAACGATCCGGCCTGTCGTCCGACGGTGGCACAACAGCATCAGATCGATTCGCTGATCGCTCGCGCGCGCAGCATCCGGCCGGCGCGACTCGATTCCATTATGAATGGTGCCGACGATGACGGTTCGGGTACCGTCGTGCTGCTGGAAATCGCGGAACGTTTCGCGGCAGAAAAACCAGCGCGGTCTATCATCTTTGTCTCGCACGAGGGCGAAGAGGCAGGACTGCTGGGCTCACGATGGTTCACCGATCATCCAACGATTCCGCTCACGTCGATTGTGGCCGCGCACAATATGGACATGCTCGGCAAGGGGCGCGTGACGGAAGTGAAGTTTGGTGGACCAACGTCCGTGCAAACCCTCGGCTCCCGTCGTTTGTCGCGCGAATTCGGCGACATCATCGATTCCGTCAACGCCACGCGCGCCGAAACGATGGCCATCGACAAAACCTGGGACGTCACCGCCAATCCGATGAACCGATTCTGTCGCAGCGACCAGGTGAACTACGTCAAGAAGGACATTCCCGTGACGTACTTTTCATTGGGCTACGCACAGGACTATCACATGCAGACCGATGAACCGCAGTACATCGACTACGATCATGCGGCGCGGCTTGGGCGCTTCATCCACGACGTGATGATGGCGATCTCGGAACGGAAAACACGACCGGCCATTGCCGGCCCCGATCCGTCGTATCCTACCTGCCGATGATCATGCGTCGCGCGAGTGAGGCGTCGAACCGCTCGCGCGCGACTTTCGCTGACGTTTGGCGCGCTTCTCGGCGCTGAGTCGCTCCGTCTCGGCGATTGCCGCGTCGCGCGCAGCGATCTCACGTTCGCGGACCATCCACAACGCCCGCTCGCGCGTTTCTGCCTCACGCGTGAGACGCAGACTCTCGGCGTCTTTCCACGCGGCCACTTTCGCGTGATCACCGCCAACCAGCACTGCAGGAACGTCGAATCCACGATAGCTGGCCGGCCGCGAATAGCTCGGCGCACTAATCCCGCGATCGAAGAACGAGTCGGTGCGGGCGCTGTCCAAATCGCTCATCGCACCCGGCAACAATCGAACAGTGGCATCTATGATCGCGAGCGCGGCGGGCTCGCCACCGCTCAGCACAAAATCGCCGAGCGACAATTCCTCCGTCGCGAGGTGTTGGGCGACTCGCTCGTCGACGTCCTTGTAGTGCCCGCAGAGCAACGTCAGGGTGTCGCTCGCGGCAAAACGGACGGCGTCAGCGTGAACAAATTTCCGTCCACGTGCCGATAGCAGCACGATTGGTGCGACCACGTTGAGCGACTCCACCGCTTCGAAAAAGGGCGCCGGCTTCATCACCATGCCCGGGCCGCCACCGAAAGGATAGTCGTCGACCGACCGGTGTTTGTCGTGTGTGAACGCACGAAGGTCAACAACATGATACGAGACGCCGCCCACTCCCGCCGCTCGCGCCGGAATGCTCAGCGACAAGGGGCTGGCAAAAAACTCAGGGAAGATGGTGACGATGTGAATGCGCAGCATGGCGACCTCTCTACCCGAGCAACCCTTCGAGCGGCTTGAGGACAATCGTTCGTGTGTCTTCGTTGACGCTGGCGATGAGTTCCGGCCGCCATGGCACCAGCGGAGTGCCGGTGGCCGTCTCTACCTCAATCAGCAAGCCCTGCGGCGCCGTGTACACGTCACGCACACGCCCGACTCGCCCCTGCCCCTCGACTTCGACTTGCATGCCCATCAGTGAGGCGATGTAGACCTCATTGTGGCTCAGCGGAGGCACGAGGGAACGGTCGGCCAGCAGGTACCGTCCGCGCCAGCGATCGGCCGCGTCCCGAGTGTCGATTTCGGCGAACTTGACCAGCCATTCGCGATTCATCGGGCGACCGTCTTCGATGTGCAGCGTGCCATTGGCGATCGGTGTCCCGTTTCGGTCGCCAGCCACAAGCACAGCGCCGGACGCGAAGATCGCATCCGGCGCATCAACCAGCGATTCGATAGCCATGGCGCCGCGCACACCATGCGCGCGTCGCACCAGCCCGACCACCAGATATTCGGTCAGCTCAGTTCTCGCCCGCGTCGTCGGCCAGCATGACCACGGGGCCCGGCGGTGGCGTTAGGTCACTCATTGGCGTGGCGGGGATGCTGCCCGGCTTGGCCTTGAAGGTGACACCCTTGGCCGCCAAACGCGCCTCATGACGCTCCTTGAGTACGCCAGCGCGACGCAGCAGCGAACGCACGGTGTCTGTGGGTTGCGCGCCAACACTGAGCCAGTGATTGACGCGATCGAGCTGGAGGTTGATCGCCGTGTCACCGGCAAATCGCGGCTGGTACTGGCCGATGATTTCGATAAAACGACCGTCGCGCGGGCTTTGCGAGTCGGCGACAACAATGCGGTACATCGGGGTCTTCTTCCGCCCTTCACGGCGGAGGCGAATCTTGACGGCCATGCGTGCGTCCTATCGAGACGGTGACGTTGTCCTGCTCCTGAGCTCCTCGCGACACCGGTCGGTCCGGCTCGCACTCAGCGCTTGTTTTTTGTGTCGTGGCCAAGCGAAGCCATAGCCTTGAAATGTAGCTGGGTCTGATCGCGGCGCGCTACCGTCCACCAAACATGCCTCCTCCACCAAAGGGCATCCTCGGCATTCCCCCACCTCCCTTGCCGCCTCCCGCACCCATCTTCTTCATCATTTTTTGCATCTCGCGGAACTGATCCATCAGCTTGTTCACCTCACTCACAGTGCGGCCGGACCCTTTAGCGATACGCACGCGACGCGACCCGTTGAGTAGTTCCGGTTTCTTGCGTTCTGCCGGCGTCATGGACAGCACGATCGCCTCAATGTGCTTCATCCGCTTCGGGTCCATCTTGACGTCTTTGAGCATCTTGGTATTCACGCCGGGAAGCATCTTCAGGATGTTTTCCATCGGACCAAGTTTTTGCATCTGTCGCATGGCGGAAAGGAAGTCTTCCA
>JAYSVL010000163.1:0-6688 GCA_043718595.1 Gemmatimonadaceae bacterium | reverse complement strand
ACAGATGTCAGATGCGTGACCGCCAGAATCCAGGGCGGCGCTTGTGATGCGCGAACGCGAGCACGCGAAGTGACCCATCCGGCGCGACACGATACACCATCGTGAACGGGAAGCGACTGAAATGCCAGCGACGTCGACCGGCGCGCATCCGGAACCCCAGCTCGGGCCCCTCCGTTGCCAATGCCACAATCCGCATGAGTTCTGCAATGAACGCCTCGCCGAGCTGCGGCACGCGCCCCGAGTAGTACGCCGCGGCGTCGTCAGCGTCCGTCAGAGCCGCCTGATGGAACATGACGCGGCGCGGGGCGTCGCTCAGCGGCTGGCCTCGCGTGACGTGCGAGCCGCTGCGAGTTTCGCATTGAGATGCGCGAACGCCTCCTCCGCAGGAATGCCGAGGGACGGATCCGCTTCCAACGCTGCCTCGCGCCGGTCCAGCTCTGCCTCCCAAGCCGCCGCAACGGACTCCGATGGCTCGTCGAGCGCAGCGACGTCAAGACTTTCCAACAGGCGGGTTGCCAATTCAGCGCGTGCGGTCATTGGCAGCCGCAGTACCGCCTGTGCGAGTTGGTGCGCATCAAGATCCATCGCCGCCTCCGGTACGAGAGAGATTCACAAGAAGGTTAATGCGGCCCGTCATTTCTCGCACAGTGCCGCTTGTTGCTGCCGAACTTGTAATTGGGTTGTTCAGCCGAATCTGCACGAAAAGCGCGAAACCGCAACCTATGCGCATCGGCGCGACCCGTCGACTTTCTTGAACCCCAACCCCGTCCAAAGCTTACCCGACAAGGTCACACTGACCGACCGGAAATGGACTGCGACCGGCCGTCAGCCTAATCCGCTGCCCCGAGCTCGATCCAGCGGGCTCCGCACACCACGCACACCGCGGTTGAGCACGTGAGTGTAGATCATCGTTGTACTGACGTCCTGGTGGCCTAGCAGTTCTTGTATGGTCCGAATGTCGTACCCGTCATCAAGCAGATGCGTGGCGAACGCGTGCCGCAACGAATGAACGGTGGCACGCTTCGTCAGCCCGGCGACCCGAACCGCCTGCGCAAAATCCCGCTGAATCACCGTTTCGTGCAAATGATGCCGACGACACTCGCCCGTCACACGATCTTCATACGTTCGCGTCGCAGGAAACACCCACTGCCACGCCCACGAGCGCGCGGCGGTCGGGTACTTCCGCGCCAGCGCATCCGGCAGCGCGACAAAGCCGGCACCGCGCGAAACGTCCAGTCGATGCTGTGCCTGCGCCAACGCGAGGTGTCGCTGCAGATCGACCACAAGAGCGTCCGGCAGCATGGTCAGCCGATCCTTCCGCCCCTTACCCTGTCGCACGGTCACCTGGCGCAGCGCGACGTCCACATCCTTCACGCGAAGCCGCATCGCCTCCATCAGCCGCAGTCCGGTCCCATACAACAATCGCGCGACCAACTGACTCGTGCCCGACAGTGCCCGCACGACGGCAACAACTTCGTCGACCGACATAATCACCGGCAATCGCCGCCTCACACTCGGCCGCGCCACGAGCGTTGGCCACGCCATCGGCGTCCCCAAGACCGCGCGATACAGGAACAACAACGCGGATGCCGCCTGATTCTGCGTCGACGCACTCACCTTTCGCTCGACCGCCAAATGTGTCAGAAAGGCCGCAAATTCGCGGTCGCCAACGTCGTTCGGATGACGCATGTCGCAGTGTTTGACGAACGCGCGCACCCAATACACGTACGCCTCCTCGGTGCGCGGCGAGTAATGCCGCACACGAATCGCCTCGCGCACCCGCACGAGCAACCGAGGCTTCCCCATGCTGGCATGCGGTACAGGCCACTCGCGCGTCGTCGACATACAGTACCCTGTCGACTCGACGTCGCCAATGCATCATCAAATCATCGCGCAGGGTCGCAATTGCCCGCCATCGGCACCGGTGCTCACTACAGCTACCAAGCAAGTGCGACCAAGCAACCGCTACCAGGCAACGGCTACAAGCAACGGCTACCAAGCACGTGATACCGAGTAACGACTACCAAGCAACAGCTACCAAGCAACAGCTACCAAGCAACAGCACTCAGGGCCGCCGTGACGGCACCTCGCGCAACTCCCCCAACACCCGGTCCATCACCTCCACCAACCAGTCCGCATTGCCATCATCGAACGGCATCGGTGGACGGATCTTGATCACGTTGTGATGCGGGCCATCGGTACCCAGCAAGATGCCCTCCTCCCGCATGCGGTTGGACACATAACTCGCTTCCGCCGCCGCAGGCTCCAACGTGTCGCTGTCGCGCACCAGCTCCACACCGAGAAACAATCCAGACCCGCGCACATCACCCACCAATTCGTACCGACTCGCCATCGCGCGCAACTTCGACAGCATCCGCGCGCCCACGTCATGCGCATGCAACTGCAACGCCTCGTCACGCACCACATCGAGCACCGCCAACCCAACCGCGCACGACACGGTGTTGCCACCGAACGTGCTAAAGAACTCCATCCCGTTGTCAAACGCATCGGCAATCGCACGCGTCGTCACTACCGCTGCCAACGGATGTCCGTTGCCAAGTGGTTTGCCCATTACCACAATATCGGGAACAACATGCTGCGACTCAAACGCCCAGAAATGCGACCCGATACGCCCTAGCCCGGTCTGTACTTCGTCCGCGATACACACGCCGCCCGCGCGACGCACATGCGCGTACGACTCGGCCAAATATCCAGGCGGAAACATGAGCTGCCCGCCAACACTCGGACACGACTCGGCGATGAAACCGGCGATCTTTCGACCGCGCGCGACCGCCGCATCAATGACACGTCCCAAGGCGGCAGCGTACAACGCGCCGGCACGCGGATTGTCGCGCTTGTACGCACCACGATAGTCGTCCGCCAACGGCGCCACATGCACCCACTCCGGCGCACCACGTCCACCCGGGCCCGCATGTTTGTACGGACTGATGTCCACCAGCGTGCCTGTGTTGCCGTGATACGCCGCCTCCAGCACCACCATGTCCGTCGCGTCCGTATACGCGCGCGCCAGTCGCAACGCCAACTCGTTCGCTTCACTCGCGGAACTGAGCAGATAACAGACACGCAAACCATCCGGTAACGTGTCCGTCAAACGCTCGGCGTACTCTTCCAACCCATCATGCAAGTAGCGCGTGTTGGTGTTGAGCACACTCATCTGACGTGCGGCCGCCTGCACTACACGCGGATGCGCATGCCCAACATGCGGCACGTTGTTGTACGCATCGAGAAAGCGACGCCCATCATCATTGTACAAATACTGTCGCCACCCACGCACAATGCGCACGGGATTGCGATACGCAATGCGCACACTGGGGCCAACCAGTGCACCACGACGTCGCAACGTCTCACGCTGTTCCGGCAGGGCCGCAGGAAAGCGCGATGCAGGCGCACCAACAATCAGGTTCGGATCGGGCGACACGCTGCGCCACACATCACGACGACTGGCCGTGCCCACGCCGGGGAAATCGCTGCCGAGTTCGAGCAGATCGGTGACGACCTGCAGATGCAAATGCGGCGTCCAGTTGCCGTTCTCCGCAGGCGTGCCAAGCGCGGCGATCTGCTCACCGCGCGCGACATGCTGACCCACACGCAGCCCACCGAACGACGCGTGACGCAGATGCCCGTACAGAGTGTAGAACTCGCTGCCATCGATGGCGTGCCGCAATACGATCACACCACCATAGTCGAGCGGCTGCAAGTGCGCGTCGGCTGCGTGCACCACGCCATCAAACGGCGCAAATACTGGTGTTCCCGCCGGTGCGAACAGATCAAGACCAAGGTGAATGGTGCGATGTTCGCTGAGCGTGCCATCACCTGCCGCAAACGCTGGTGTGACGTACAACAAACGCGCCTCATCGTAGCGACCAATCGCAACGGGCACCTTCGCTTCGCGCATTGCCGCAAACACACGCTCGGTGAGCACCGGCTCAGCGTTGCCTGCCGCATCACCCGACAGCATTGGGCTGCCAACGCTCCAGTCCAGCACGATACTCGGCGTTGTGCGCAAATCGACGCCGAGTATGGGCGCAAACGATAAAGCGTTCGCCGACAACCAGTCGCGTACGCATCCACTGCTACTGAGTGGCTCACGTCCACACGCACTGCGCACGGTGGCGATCGCAAACGCAAACGGGACACGCGCGAGACGGGGGAGTGTTCGGGCCAATGCCGTCTGGCTCACACTCAGGTACGCGTTGTCGGGACGCGCCTGCTGCTGGTGCGCGGCCAGCACCGCACTCGTACACAAGCGCAACATGCTGAGCCCAAACAGTGCCGACATTTCGACTTCACGCAACGGACGCACACGATGATAGCCTTGCACCATCTGATGTAACACGGACAATGGGTCGGCCGCATCGAGCATCGCGTACGCGGCGGCAATGGCCAGATCGCCAATGGTGTAACTGTGCAGCATGTCGCCGAAATCGATCACGCCGGTGACGCGCTGATTGCGCTCGAACAGATCACCGTCACCACCAACCAGCACATTAAAGTCGTTCAGGTCACCGTGTACCACACTGCGCGGTAACTGCGCCAACACTGGTGCCGTGTGTCGATCAAAACGCTCCACCACCGTATCGATGCACTTGGCCAACTCGCTGTCACGAATCAACGGACGATGGCGTTCCACCACCGCACGTCCGCAGGCGAGGTCCCAGTGAAACTCACGATGCAACGCCTCGTGATCGAAACCCACAAGCGCGTTCGTGAGCTCGGCGACTGTCTGGCCAAAGTGATGCCAGAGCGACGGTGTGCGATATGACACAGTGCCGAGTGCGACGCCTGGCACGAGCGACACCATCCAGGTCAGATGCGAACGCCCCTCCGCACCTGATACGTGTGCCACCAGCTGGCCGTCTGTGGTTCGCAGCAAACGTGGTGTGATGGCCACCTCGCGAGCGACGTAGTCCATCGCTGCCTGCTGCGCGCCGAGGAATGCCGCGTCTTCTGTGGCGTTAGCGACTTTGAGCACCGTTGCGCGCCCGGCGGGCGTGACGATCAGGAAATTCTGGTCGCGTTCGCTGGTAAGCGCCGAAACGGTGCCACTGATACCAAACTGGTCCTGCGCAACTGCGGCAGCGCGCTCTAAACTGAGCGAAGGTGTGTCGTCAATCATGACAGCAAAACTACCGAGGCGCGCGCTGCGGATGTGGTGCCGCGTGCGTGCCGCGCCCTACACGGCGGTCGCCTCCACCACCTTGCCGTCAAACAGCGCCACCTCACGATCGGCGTGCTGCGCGTACCGCGAGTCGTGGGTGACCATACACACTGTGCTGCCGTTGCGGTTGAGCTCACGCAGCAACTCCATCACCGCCTCCCCGTTCTTGGAGTCGAGGTTTCCCGTGGGCTCGTCGGCCAGGAGGATGGCGGGATCGCCGGCGACGGCGCGGGCCACGGCCACACGCTGCTGCTGACCACCGCTCAGCTGCGCCGGAAAGTGTTTCGCGCGGTGCGACATTTGCACCCGCTCAAGCGCTGCGTTGACGCGATCCTTGCGTTCACTGGCGGCCATGTCGCGGTAGGTGAGGGGCAGTTCGACATTCTCAAAAACCGTGAGATCGCCAATGAGATTGAAGGCCTGAAAAATGAAGCCAATCTGCCGGTTGCGCACACGAGCGCGATCGACGGCGGCCAGTCCGGCAACACGTTCACCGGCGAGTGTGTACTCACCACTCGTAGGCGTGTCGAGCAGCCCGAGGATAGAGAGCAGGGTGGTCTTGCCACACCCGGATGGACCACTGATGGCGACGTATTCACCTTTCTGGATTTCGAAATCGATCTCCGACAGTGCATGCGTTTCCATGTCGTCAGTGTAAAACACCTTCTTGATCCCCTTCATGGTGATCAGGGCGCTGTTGCTCGTGGTCATCGCGTGTCTCCGTGAAGGTCGTTGCTGCGTGACTTACTTGATGCGCACCCGGGCCACGTTCGCGTACTGCGACATGTCCGAGACAATAATCTTGTCGCCGATCTCGAGACCGCGTACCACCTCGATCACGTTCACCGAGCTGCGTCCCAACTCCACTGGCACGCGTATTGCCGCTTTGCCACCGTCAACAAGTTTGAACAACGCGGTGGACCCGCTACCAGCGCTAAACGCTGGACGTCCACTGTACATGACGTTGGTGAGTTTCTCGATGACGATCGTGCCATCCACACTAAGATCGGGCACGGCACCGTTGGGGAGCGCGCCATCGAGCGATACGTCAATCGTCACACTGCCACTCTGCGCCGATGGATCTTTTCGCATGACGTGACCGGCGACGAATCCGTTTCGGGTATCGATGCTGGCGGCCTGGCCGATCACCACATCTTTCGCCTGACTCTCGGGAATGCGCAGCACAGCCTTGAGTTTCCCGGGCTGCACAACCTTGGCGAGCGTCGTGCCTTCGGGCACCCATTGCCCGAGTTGCAACGTGAGGTCTTGCAACACGCCCGCATCGGGCGAGCGCACGGACAACGATCGCAAGCGATTCTGCTGGTTGGTGGCGATCGCCTTGAGCTGCTCCACCTGGCTCTGTTGCGTGCTGATCTGCCCGTCGATCGCTTCTTCCATCAGCGTCAGGCGTTCCTGCTCGACCCGCAACCGCGTGGTGAGTTCTTCACCAAGTGCGCGTTTGCTTTGCACTTCGAACGACGGAATCAGTTGCAGTTTGGCGAGTGAATC
>JAYSVL010000162.1:0-6724 GCA_043718595.1 Gemmatimonadaceae bacterium | reverse complement strand
TGCTGGTCGCGACCCGATCGCCATGCTGTACCCAGAGCTTGACGCGGAACTCGCGGTCACCCGGTCAATCCTCGCCATTGTGCCATGGGAGCAAGCGGCGTGGAAGCCGCACCCCAGGTCCATGTCGCTCGGCCAGCTCGCCACACACGTTGCCCAGTTGCCGAACTTCGCGACGGTGATGGCAAACACGGACACGCTCGACTTCAATCCCGAGGATTTCAAGGCTCCGGCGCTGGGTAGCACGGCGGAAGTGGTCGCGCTGTTCGACAACGAAGTCGCGACGATGCGCGACGCGCTCGCCAAACTGGACTGGACGCGGATGGATGGTTCGTGGACGATGACCATGGGCGGTCAGAAGCTCGTCGACGGTCAACGCGCGATGCTCATTCGCCACATGGGTATCAATCACCTTGTACATCATCGTGCGCAGCTCGGTGTGTTTCTGCGCCTGCTCGACGTGAAGATTCCCGGATCATACGGACCATCTGCCGACACAATGCACAGTTAGTCGTCCGGTGGGTTCTGATGCGCAACGGGACGTCGATCACGTGGTCGACGTCCCGTTGTTTCGCGTGCGGCGCTGTCCTGCTACTTCACGGTAAAAGCTGCGTGCGCTTTCGTCCGGTCCCAGAGGACGGCAATGTCGCCGCCCTTACCGGCCGGTGTCACTTCAATGTTCATCTTCTCGACGATGGCTGGCGTCTGCGTCACCGTCAGGGGAATGCGTACGAGATCCTGCTTTGCATCGTACGCCGTACCCCATTGGCCGGTCTGCTTGTTCACGATCAACATCCACTTGCCGCCCTTGTCCAGCAATGTGAAAAGCGTGTAGGTCCCGGCGGGCACTGTGGCGCTGCCGAACGCAAGATCTTTGCTGGTGGTGAAGTGTGTGGCTTCGTTGGCACCAGTGCGCCACACCATGCCCCACTGCATGTCGCCCAGTCCGCCGAAGATTTCGCGACCACGTTTGGACGGGCGTCCATAGTTGGCGGAAATCGTCGCACCGTTGGTGGTGACTTTGAGTGAGTCGCGCGGCGACGCGGGCGGAGCGCCGGGTTTGGCGGGCGCCATGGCACCCATGGTTTGTGCGCCGAGCGTTGGCGCGAACAACAGCGCCGCCGATGCTGCGCCAAGGAACGCTGCGCGGCGGAGTGCGAGGACAGGACGTAGAGACATGGACGGATGGATTGGTCGGAGTTAGAAACGTGCGCAGGCCGCGCGCGATCTGGAATGATACCGTTTGGGCGCGGGAACGTTCAGGCGCTCGCGTCGGGCCGGTTCGCTTCCGGGTGTCGCGTTGCGTTGCGTCAGAGTACTTTGTACTGTAAAGACAAACGCGCGATCTCGACGAGGTGAACATGCAGTGGCTCAAACGTGTCCGCGGGGCGATCGGGATGGGACTCACCTGGGCGGTGGGTTGGGCGCTCGCCGGCCTGTCGATCGGCGTGGCCAGCATCCTGCTGCCCGAACTCCCCTGGAATCTGTTCTTTGACGTGTTTGATGCGCCGCTGCCGGCGTTCGCGGTCCCCGGGTTCTTCGCCGGCGTGATCTTTTCCGCGGTGCTCGCGGTCACCGGCCGCCATCGCACTTTTCATCAGCTCACGCTGCCCCGGTTCGCCATGTGGGGCGCCATCGGTGGGGTGCTGCTGACCGCCTTTCCGTTTGTGTTGGTGTCCGTCGGTTTGGCCAGTCGCGAAGGATCGAGGCTCGGCACATGGCAAGTGCTCTCGGTGATCACAGGGCCGTTTGTGCTCTTGAGCGCGGTGTCGGCCGCCGCGTCACTGCTGCTGGCGAGAAAGGCAGCGCGCGCGGAACAGCTCAGCGAGCGCGACCGCCCCATGCATCAGATCAATACTGTCCGTGACACCAGCGCGGTGCACGGCAACGAATACGAAGTGGAACGGGCACGATCGCTACGGGCACCGCGCTAACAGGCACCGCGTACCGGCAACGATATAGCTGACAGGTGCCCGACGATACACTGTCGGTATGTCATCACGCGCAGGTACGTATTCGCTGTTTCTGAGTGCATTTCTTGGCGAGTTGGTCCGGATGATGCGCGTTCGGTTCACAAGCGGGTCGCTTCACGACGTAATCACCGCTCGGAACTCTGAGCCGGCTTGCTCAAGGCGCCGCGCTGGTGGCTGGTGCGACGGTCATCGAGATTCACGACACCGTGTTGATCACCGCCTCGTTTGTCTGTACCATCGGTACGTAGATGGACTCGCCTCGCGAACAACGAGAGATCCAGCCTACTACGAGCTGGTGCAGGCGGCATGACACGATCATCGCAGCGCCGACATCAGCGATAAACTCAAGGCGCTACTCGATATTGCGACTAAAGTGCAGTACAGCGGACGCGCCGTCACGGACGCCGACATTGTCGCTGCGCACATACTCGGGGCGACCGACCTTGAGATACACGCTACGGTGCTGATCGCCATCCTCGTCATGTTCAACCGGTTTGTCGACGGGCTTGGCGCGACAACGCCTGATGACCCAGCATTCTACGAGCTAGTCGCCACGCAGCCGGCCGCCGAAGGGTACATGACCAAATCGGTGTTTGATGGCCCCGTGATTGTCATGCATTGGTGGGCGTTGCGAAACGTGGTAGCCTTGTCCATCCTCATGCTGACCCTGTTGCACGCGCCGCCGATCCCCTCACTCACGTTGCTCATGGCGTCACCAGCCGTCGAGATGAAGTCGCGCAATCGGCGTGAACGTGCCGCAGGTTGTGTTCTCGCACTTGTGTTGCTCGCAACGGCCCTCGCGACTCCTCTGCGTGGGCAAGCAAAACCGCGTGCCGTGGCTCGGTCTAAGCCATACTTGTACGTAGCGAAGGCTGTGGGCGAGTGGGTCGTCGCCGGAGACAGCGGCAACCGGACGTTGCGCCCGTTGGCTCATGTAGCGCCGGGAACGCGGGTGGCAGTGCGTTTCCCGGAACGTGTCGATACAACCCATGCGCTCGTGCTGCGTGACCCAGTATCGCTGCGCGTGGCGACGGTTCAGTGCAAACCGGTCGTCGTCTGCCTTGGTCCGCATGCAGTGGATAGACTCTCCTTCACGGATCCATCGTGGCCCATCGCGACGCGAACAGGAGCGCTATTCGCGAGCCTTGGGGAAAGGAAGGGAACGCGCGAGGCGGTGCGACAAGTTGGTGCGCGCGGCGCGCCCATCGACTGGGGTGCACTCGTGATCGGATCCGAAACCGATGTGGTTGAATTGGATGTCGTGACAGCACGACTCGGCGCGGATCGCAGCGGGCTTTCGGCGCGGATCTGTCCGCTGCACCCAGTTGACGATTCGTGTGAGGTCGGGCGTGGTACTCCGGCGCGCCGCTGTCGGCTCGACGCGCCAAAGGCATGCTCAATAACGGTCACCCGTCCAACCGCCGTCTCGATCGCGATTGTCTCGACTGGCGATGACGTGGGCGAACAGCCGATCGCGACCGCGTTGGCCGTCATGGCACCGCGCGGGTCACTGGCCCGCGTAGAGATGGCGCTGGCGAGGTTCACGCGCGACCTCCAGCAGATTCGCGCACAGCTATCGGACGACGAATATGGTGGGCTGCTTCGCGCGGCGCTCCTCGACGTGGTACGCCTGGACACTCGTGACTAAAGACGTTGCCCGAGAGGGCTTTCTGGCCCATGTGATATCACGCCGGTTCGTTCTCACACTGGTGGGACTCTTCGCGTTTGACTGGGCGCTCGAGAACACCACCATCGCCAAACGCGCCACGCTCGGCGGCTTCGACACGGCCAGCGGGTTCCTTAAGGTCTACCCAGCAGAAAGGACCGCGGTGATCGGCATTGGTGCGCTCGATGTTGCGAAATATTTCAGCGGCCAGCGTCCCGTCCCGCCGATCGCACTGGCTAACGTAGTGACGCAACTCTTGCGGCTCAATCCGAGCGTACTCGTCGTCGACGTCTTTACCGATGGACCAGGTTATGCGGATTCGCTGTTTAACAGCACAGATTTTCGCGCACAACAAGAGGCAGTGGTGTGGGCGCAAGCCCTGCACCCAACGACCAGCGAGGCGCTCCCCATCCTGAGTGGCACGCCGAATCCGCCGGGACGGTCCGGCCTCGCCGTCATGTTGGCTGACGAAGATCACCTGGTGCGACAATTTCGGCCGCGCTTTACCGCAATCCGCGTCGGGCCAGGCGTAAACGGTATGGAGTCGCTGCCGCTCGCGGCGGCGAATGCGTTCCGAGAGCGTCTGCACCGTCCGGTGTCCGTTTCCGATTCGATCATGGCTGATACGGAGTCGATCGGCCTCCGAGCGTATGAGCGTAATCCACCGCTTTATCTGCTGGACGACGTATTGACTGCGGCGGCTTCAGGCGCGCCAATTGACAGCACGCTCGCGAATAAAGTGTTGATCCTGGGTTTCATTGACGGCTCCGATCAGTTGCTGACCTCGCGCGGTGTGCGCGCGGGGCCCGAGGTGGTCGCTGATGCGGTGGAGACCCTCCTTGATTCCCGCGTCGTGATCCGCAAGCTGGAACTGTGGAAGGAAGTGCTGAGCAAGGTGCTGTTGGCGCTGCTGGTGGGGTTCATTCATTTTCGCTTGCCGCGTCAACTTGCCGCAGTGTCAATGATTTGCCTGACGATCTTCGTCATTCTCGGTGGCCTGTGGGTGCTTGATCAATATGGATACTGGATCAACTACGTGCTCATCGTGGTCGGATTCTGGATCGAACAGTTGTACGGTGATGCGACGCACAGGGATAATCATGCGACGGATGGGTAGCACGATGCACGAATGCAGAGGCCATCCTATTCCATGATGACCCGCCGGAAAATGGGCGTCGGCGTCGCCGCCGTGGTGCTGACAACAGCAATACAGGTGACAATTGCTGCCGCGCGAGTGCCCATTGCACCACGTGAGCCACGCCATGTGGCGTTGTATATCGGTATCGCCGACTACAAGACGTTGTCCGACGTGCCCAATGTCGCGGTCAATGGCGGTCTCACCGACTTGTCTGGCCCACCGAACGATGTGCGACGGCTGCGGGCAAGTGTGGCGCAGTGGGGCTTCACTGATTCGCTGAACACGCGCGTTGTCCTCAACGCTGATGCGACCCGTGCCGGCATCGCCAGTGCGTTCCGCTGGCTACGCGAGCGTGCGACGGACTCGTCGGACGTCGTGCTGGTATACTACTCGGGGCACGGGACGCACGTGCGTGACGACAATCGCGAGGAAGCGGACGGGGAAGACGAGGCAATTGTGCCGCACGACGCCGTCGATTTTTCGTCGCCCGCCCAGGTGGTGACCGACGACTCACTCGGCGTCTGGCTCCGTGCGCTCGGCACGCGCAATGTGACGTTTGTGGTTGACGCGTGCTTCTCTGGCACCATCACGAGGGGCGAACGACGCAGCCGTGCCAAAGGCCTGCCAGCCCCCGATGCGTCAACGCGCCGAACCGCGCTCCGCGAGCGTGCCGACCCAGAGCTGGGGCACACGGTCATCTCGGCGTCGCGCAGTTTTGAGACAGCGCAGGAGCTCGAGCTTCCGACTGGCAGTAATCGATACTTTGGCGCGCTGACCTATCACCTCACGCGACTGCTTGACGGCGCTTCAGCGTCGCGCGGGCTGCGCTACGATGAGTTGATGCGAGCGCTGCGCCAAGCGGTGTCCGGTGAGCGACTGTCGCAGGTGCCGCAAATTGAGGGTGATTCGGTGTCGCCGCTCTTTCGGTCGCACGTTGGCGTGATGAGTCGCTCGTTTGCGACCGTGGTCGAACAGGGTGGCGCGACGGTGACGCTTAACGTTGGCGCTGTGCACGACGTGCGCGACGGCGCGACGTATGATCTGTTCGGACCGACGGAATCGCGTTTCGATGCGGGTCGCCTTGGCAGGCTACGTGTGGACACGGTGGGCGACACGGTGTCGATTGCCACAGTTGTTGATGAACTTGGAAGCGCGGTGGCCCATCCCGGACGACTGCCCGCGCGAGCGCGCGCGGTGTTGTCGCTTGTACCGCTTGGCGCAACGGAACGTTCGACGCTTCGGCTGTATGTCGCGGCGTCTGCGCGGAGCACCTACGCGCGAATTCGTGGACTCGACACCAGTCGTGTGGACGAGGTTCGCGATTCGGCCCGCGCCGACGCTGTGCTGACGCGCGACCGCGGTGTCACTCAGTTGGTGGTGGACGGTGTCGCGTTGCCGCCGTTGGAGTCGCAAACTCAGCCCGCGCAACGCGTCCCGACAATGGGCGCGGGGACCGTCGGCTTTCGCGATGAAGCGCTGTGCGATGGGCTGCGTCGTGCGCTGGCCATCACCAAGCTGACGCAATTAAACAGTCCGATGGCACCAGCTGGCGTTCAGGCGTTTGTGCGAGTCGTGCCGGCCGGTCGCAGGCCGCCATTCGATACAATGACGATGGTTGATACCGTGCGCATCGGCACGGCGGCGAATCCGCGCGCGGTAGACATCTACGCGATGGTGGCCGTCCCCGAGGAGGACACGCGCGACGCGCGCTTCTATGTTTCGGCGGCAGTCGCTGGGTTTGTCTCGAGTCCGGGGGTGTTCTGGCCTTCACGAGTCGCGGAGCGATTTGCACTGAACACATGGGTACGGATCCTGACGAACGAACGGCTCTCACCCCCTGTCGGCCGCGAGCTCATCAAGCTTACCGTGAGTTCGAACCAGTACTCGTTGTCATCGCTCGTGGCGTCGGCCGAGATCTGCAATCCACTCACCGACGCGGCAACTCGGAGT
>JAYSVL010000161.1:0-2330 GCA_043718595.1 Gemmatimonadaceae bacterium | reverse complement strand
CTCTGGATCAGTCCGAAGCTCACACTGTGGGCGCTGGTCGTGCTGCCACTAGCCAGCTTCCCGGTGTTCATTGCCGCCCGTCGGGCTACCGCACGCTCACTCGCGATTCGCCGCACGGGCTATGTGCTATTCGACGCACTACTCGAAATGCTGCGAGGCATTCGCGTGGTAAAGGTTTACCGAGGCGACGACGCGATCGCGCAATCGACAATGGCCAAGAGTCGACGCTACTTCGACGAGTTGATCGAGATGGTACGTGTGCAGTCCTCGGCGCAGGTGCTGCTGGAAATGATCGCCGGGCTGGGACTCGTGATCGTCGTTGTCGTTGGCGGACTCGATGTCATGTACGGCCGCCTCAGTTGGCCCTCACTGCTCGCATTCCTGCTGGCAGTCCGAGCGCTGTACGGACCCATCAACAATCTGAACAGCAGCATCATCGGGCTCGGCGCGCTCAGCGCATCAACCGACCGGGTCACGGAACTGTTGGCGACCGAGCCACAGGTGCCGGAATCTGCCGACCCAGTAGTGCTGCACGCCAATCCCGGCACGGTCACATTCGACGCCGTCGGCTTCGCATACGACAAACGCACGGTGCTGCGGGATGTTTCGCTCACGGTGCGAGCCGGCGAAACGATTGGCATTGCCGGTCCGTCCGGCGCTGGCAAGACCACGCTGCTCAATCTCGTGGCGCGCTTCTACGATCCGACATCAGGCGCTGTGCGCTTTGACAGGCACGACCTGCGTTCGCTTCGCCTGGATGACGTATACGACAAGATCGGTATCGTCACCCAGGAACCGTTTCTGTTCGCCACGTCGGTTCGCGAGAACATCCGCTGCGCGCGACCCAGCGCGACGGACGCCGAGGTCGAGGACGCCGCGCGTGCGGCGGGAGTACACGAAGAGATCCTTACGTTCGCCGGTGGCTATGACACGGTGATCGGGATGGGTGGCGTTGGTGTCTCTGGCGGACAGGCGCAGCGCATCAACATTGCCCGGGCATTGCTTAAGAATCCGCCAGTCCTTTTGCTCGACGAAGCCACCGCGAGTCTCGACTCGCTTTCGGAACTGGTGGTGCAAGACGCACTGGAGCGACTCATGATTGGCCGCACGACGTTCGTGGTCGCACATCGACTGTCGACGCTGCGCGGCGCTACACGAATTTTGGTGCTCGATCGCGGCGAGATGGTCGGGCTGGGCAGCCACGCCGAACTGTTGGGCTCGTGCAAGGTGTATCGCGAGATGTGGGAGCTGCAGAGCTTCGAGACGGCGTGATGCTCACTTCGCAGCGACTGCTCAGCGGCTCGGCTTCACCACACGCGTTGCTGACCGTACGCCGTCCGGGAACACCAGCTCCACTGCCCCACGTCCAGTCGCACTCGTGAGGGAGGAGGGGGAGGAACTACAGGGGGGAGTTGAACGTCATCCGGGTAGCAGGGGGGAGGAACTGCGATAGGGGGGAGGGGAGCAGGGGTGCCATGCGACTAACAGGGGGGGGGTGCGTGCTTTTGGATTGGTGTGCGTTGATGGGGTGATGGTCCGCGCGGGCCTGGTGCTATGGTTGCGAATGCAGAGTCCTGTGAATCTCGATATCTGGAATCGCTCGATCGAACTTGCTGTGCGCGCTGATAAGCTGGCAGCGAAGATTTCTGGTATTCGCATGCCTGGCACGGCGTCGCAGGTTCGGCGCGCGAGTTCTTCGATTCCCGCGAACATCGCTGAGGGCGTGGGGCAATTGTATCCCGCCAAATGCGCACACTTTATCGGGATCGCGATCGCGTCAGTGTACGAACTGGAAAGCCATCTCATCCTGACCAAACGACTGCAGCCCGAGCTACGCGGTGTTGAGGCGACGCTCGACGAGCTTCAGCAGATCCGTCGCATGATGTACTCCTACCAGAAGTACAAACTGAGGCAGTCGGCTACGCGTGCCCAGCCAAGCGCCCCGCAGCGCGACCTACCTCGCCGGTCTGCTCGTTCGCAAAAGCGGCATGGCACCCCTGCTCCCCTCCATCCTGTCGCAGTCCCTCCCCCCTGCAACCCGGATGACGTTCAACTCCCCCCTGCGGTTCCTATTTCCTGCGGATAGCTTGGGCTCATGCTGTCGCTTCAGTCACAGAGTGCAACTGCAACATGCCTGCGCGCGCTTCACGGCATGTGGCGCGGGCCCGGCTCAGTGCTTGGTCGCGCCATCATCATGGAACAGGAGTGGGGACCCGCCGTCGGCGACGCATTCACGCAACTCAGGATGCGACATCTTGCGAGTGACAGCAGTACTCGCGCGAGCTTCGAGGGCCTCGGCCTTTACCGTGCGAGTGGTGACAGCGTGCGAG
>JAYSVL010000017.1:0-2885 GCA_043718595.1 Gemmatimonadaceae bacterium | reverse complement strand
GAGTGCCGTTCGATGTGCCCACCTGCCTGTCGCGACGCGCGGCGCGATTGTCGTTCGCTACCGATTGCACGTTCGTGCCCGATCGCCTGTTCATGACGCGCGCACAACGGGCGCAGGATGACGCCGCGCGCGGACTTGGCGTGCGCTTTGTCGACATGAACGACGCGCTCTGTGCCACTGCAACCTGTGCCACCGTGCGTAACGGTCTCGTCCTGTTCACTGACGACAATCATCTGACGGCGAGTTTCACGCGCTCCGTCGGCTCCGTGCTGGGCGAACGGATCAATCGCGCCCTGGGCGACTCGCCCCGCTAACAGGGTCCAGAATTCGCCCGACGGCACCTCGCGCCGCCAACGCCGCGCCCTGCCGCCGGCCGCTCACACGCCATCTTCAAACCATTCGGCCCCGGGGCCTATCATAACTGGTGACCCCTTCGCCGCCCCCATGCTCGCACAGCTTGTGACCGACTTCGCACTCGACGAACAGCAGTCACCCAACACAGGCTCCGTGTCTGGTGCGCTGCTCGCGACGAATGCGCTGTCGGCGGACGTGGCGGCTGCAGCGAAGGGCGACCGACGGGCATTTGAACGGCTCTACCGATTGCACGTGGATCGTGTCTTCTCCATCTGCGCGCGTATGCTCGGCGATCGGGTAGCGGCCGAAGAGGTCACCCAAGACGTGTTCGTGCGGGTGTGGGAAAAACTGCCGGGCTTTCGCGGTGAGTCGGCGTTCACCACGTGGCTGCATCGGGTCGCCGTGAATGTCGTTCTCACCCAACGCAAGTCCGTGGGTGTCCAGCAGGCACGAGCGATCGACGATACACAGGCGATCGACCTTTCACCCGCGGCGGAGGTGTCGGTGGGTGACCGTATCGATCTGGAAGGCGCCATTGCACAACTGCCAACCGGTGCCCGCCGCATTTTTGTGCTCCATGATGTGGAAGGTTTTACGCACGAAGAAATCGGCATGCGCCTCGGCATCACTTCAGGCGGCAGTAAAGCACAACTGCACCGCGCCCGAATGCTGTTGCGCGTCGCGCTCGGCCGATGAGTGCGTGCCGGGTTTCACGAAATCGTTCTATCCCATCCGACTGTAGCAGTCCGATCTGTAGCATCCGGGACCATTCATGACTGATCACACCATCAACCGATCGCCGCGCCCCACGTCACCCGACTGCGTGCGATGTGCCGAACAGTTGAGCGCCTACCTTGAAGGCAACCTCGCCGAAACGGAGCGTGTCATCGTCACGCAACATACGTCCGCGTGCGACGCCTGCGGTGCGCTCCTTCGCGACCTCGACGAGATCGTGACCGCGGCCGCTGCGCTCCCGCCGTTGTCTCCGTCGCGAGATCTATGGACGGCCATCGAACCACGCCTCGCGTCCTCGGTGATTGACCTCGGCACGCGCAACACAGCGCAGCGAGGTGGCTTCATCACACGCACGGTCAGCGTCCGCCAGTTTGCTGCAGCCGCGGCATTCCTCGTCGCCGCCAGTTCGGCGGTGACGTGGCGTTTCATGCGCACGCAACCCGCGCTCGGCGTCGCACCGGTGGAATTGGCGGTCAACTTCAACACGCCCGTCGTGCCATCGGTCAACGCGCTGACTGCCGCGGATACGGTGATGCCCGTCGCGTTCAATACCGTTCCCGCAAACTACGACGCCACGGCGCTGTCTGACGCGGACGACGTCTACTTGCAGCAGATTGCTGGTTTGCGTGGATTGGTCGACGCGCGCTTCGCCGATCTCGATTCCGTCACGGTGTCCGAATTGCGTCGCAATCTCGCCATCATCGATCAAGCAATTGCCGACAGTCGTCGCGCGCTTGCACGGTCGCCAAAGAATCAGGTGCTGTCGTCGCAACTCGACCGTGCGCTACAAACCAAGCTCGCGCTCATGCGGCGCGTGGCGTTGCTATAGATGTTCACCATGCGACCGCCGCGCCTGGCCGTACAGCAACTGGCCGTCATCGCCCTCGCGAGTGCGTGCTGCATGTTGCCCCTCGCGGCCCAGTCACGTGCCGACACCACATTCGCGATCGCGCGGAACGGCGTACTGGATGTAACGCTGCGCAACGGGGATATCATCGTGCGAGGCACCGATCGCGCCGTGGCCGAGCTGCGCGCAGATGGCGTCAACTACCAGCTTCGCATGTCGTCGGTTGGCGTCACACTCACCACAGGCGGCAGTGGTCGGTCAAGCAGTCGGCGCGGCCGTGACGAAAGTGATCCACGTTTTGAGCTAATGGTGCCGCGCGGCGTGCGACTCATCGTGTCCAATGGTTCAGGCGACGTTGACGTGCAAGACATGAGTGGTGACGTGGAAGTGCGCGGAACCAGTGGCGACATCGTACTGCGCGCTATCGGCGGACGGGCCATTGTTGAGACACTCTCAGGCGACATCGAGCTGAGTGACGGCGTTGGTGACCTGCGCGCCACCACAATGAGCGGCGACATCAGTGCGCGCGGCGTTCGCGGCAGTGCCGAAGTGCACACCACCAGCGGCACTGTCGATCTCGGCGTACCAACGGCCACCAGCGTGAAGGTAGAAAGTATGAGCGGTGACATCATGTTTGACGGAATGCCAGCGGACGGGGCAAGCATGCAGCTATCCACGCACTCGGGCGACGTCACCCTGCGCATGCCGGAGGGCGCTCGTGGTGTGCTCAATGTGTCGACGTTCAACGGAGAATTCACGACCAATAGCACTGTTACGGTGCTGTCCACCGGCTCGGCATCGGCCGGTCGCCGCGAACGGACTGGTCAGCGCCTCGAGTTTGGAGGCGGAGGCAGCACGCTCATCACGGTCACCACGTTTAACGGCGACATCCGTTTGCAACGCAGTTCACGTCGCAATCCTGAATAACCACACCAGGAACACCATGCTC
>JAYSVL010000160.1:0-6753 GCA_043718595.1 Gemmatimonadaceae bacterium | reverse complement strand
GTGTGAGCGCCTGCTGCTCACTTTCCGTCAGGTCGGCCCAGCGCATGACACGAACGCCCGCCTGCGCCGAGTCGCGCAAACACTGCGCCGCGCATCGCGACTGCGCGCCGAGGATGTCGGTGATCTCACGCTCGACGGCGTTGAGCAGTGCGCTCGGCGTCAGGCCATGCGCGTCGTAGGTAAAAGCGTCTTGTTGTTCGTCGACAGCGGCGCGCCGGATTTCCGCCATCCGCACCATATAGAGCTCGTCGATGTTGCTCGTCACGATGCCGAGAAAGCGCATGCGTTCGAGCAACGGCGTGGCCGGATCTTCGGCCAGCGCAAGGACTCGACGCTGAAATGCCAAGAGGCTGAGCTCGGAGTTGAGCATCTCCGCGCCATCGTACGGGTTGGTCATAGTGAAGCGTTTGGATGAAGGAACCCGATTCGGGAGCGGTTGTTTTGTCAGCGACTACCGACGCAGTCTCCCATCACACGTTTCTCAAAGTCACGAGTGGTCGCGATGTCGCGATAGAACTCGTCGAAATACCCGAGCGTGGACTTGACCGTCCTTGGCGCGAGCAGTTTGCCGACGTCGTCACTATAGAGCGCGTAAATCGCGTCTTTTTTGGCACGGAAGAGTTCGAGCGCCGCCGGATACTCTTTGGCCAGCGAGCAGAAGCCGCGAAACTGTCGATCGCGCACGCGCCTACTGCGAAGGATTGGATCGGCAGCGGCATACATCGCGTCGACCGCACCGGCGTAGTCAAAATCGTAGGCGATGGGGAGGATTTCCCCGGTCTTGATTTGCACCAACTCTGTGTTGTGCAGCCCCGAAAACGAGAAGTCCGTGTTGCCAATGAGGTACTCAAAGACAAAGGCGAGGGCCGCGTGCTTGGGATCGAGATCGTCTGGCCCGGCTCCTTTTTGCTTGAGAATGCGTCCGTCAAACCGCGCGGCGACCTGCGCCGGGTCTTCGCTGATAAATCCGTAGCGCTTGGCTTCAATTTTGCCGGTTGCACTGTCGACATACGTCATCTGCAGCAGCCGCACCTGATGACTCAGCGGCGTGAGCAAGCGGTAGACGCGATAGAGTTGCAGCTCCTGCAAAATGTATTGCTCGTGAATGTCATTGTTGCGACAGTAGCTCACTAACTTGGGTTCATCAAGATCGTGAAAGAGCGTGCCCTTGCTGGTCTTGTTGACGAACTGCAAGCGCGTTGGCGGAAACTCGCAGTTCTTCAAGCGCCAGATGCCGCGCGTGCGCACGGTGGTGGGCACGGATGTCGTTTTGCCGCTGGAGTCGACGAAGGACACGGTGGCCGCATGCCACGGCGCCTGATCTCCCTTCTCTTTCTTGAGTTGCCGAATATTGGTGGTCAGCGTGATGGCCAGCGGCGTTTCTGATCTAAAGAATCGCGGCGACTTGAGTTTGCTTGAAGGTAAGGCGGAATCTCCGAGGGTCGCCGTCGCGGTCTTGGCCTTTTTGGGCTTCTCCGTCTTGCCGCTGTCGACTTTCTGTGTCGCAGTCTTGGTACTGGCTTTCTTGGCCGGAGGCTGTGCGAATGGTGTGACTGGCGCGACGACCAGGAGCACGGCCGTCAGCAGCGAGTACCGCATTGTGCGAGGCATAGCCCTGGCGAGTCGAAGATGAGGCACTACACGAACTCCACGTCGCGCACGTGCGAGAGACCCGCAGCGCGCACCAGCGAGAGCAGTTCGTCAGGAGATGTTTTCTTTCGCAGCTGCACAAAATATTCGATCACATTGCCGTCCTCGGATGTTTGCATCGCGCCGACACGCCAGCGTTTTGTAAACTCTTGCAAGCGCGGTTCCACGGCGCGGCGCATGGCGACGACATCATTGGCATGCACACGGAGCCGCATCTCCTCGTCGGCGACGGCTGGCTCGTCGTCGGACGAATCGTTGGCCCGCTTCCACGCCCGTTCGGCCACGCCTTCCAGCTGCTCACGCGTCATACCCGTGAAGACTTCCTCATCGATCCGCGCGACGAACGTTCCGGTGCGCGCCAGCTGTCGTGCGCGTTTGAGACGCCGTTCAGCGAGTGCTCCATCCAACTCCACCGGTGCAATGCCAAAGTCGGAGAACCACAAGGCCAGCACGGTGATGTTGAAGCCGACGGAAATCACGGCCGCCACCGGAAGATTCACCGCAGACGCGAGACCGATCGCGGTGGCCAGAAACACGTAGACAGCATCTTTGCTGTCATCAAGCGTGTTGCGAAAACGCACCGCAGCGACAATACCGGCCAGACTAAATGCGAGCTCTAAACTGTGCTTGACGAGGATCCCAATTCCCGCGACGACCGCGGGGAGGATGACCAGCAGTTGCACCACCGACTGCTGGTAGCCACGCTTGGCGCGTGTGAGGAGATAGATCCATGCAACGGGAAGGGAGAGCAGTACCGCTCCCAGCATGGCCACGCCGACTGTAAGGGCGAGGCTTACTTCACTCAGCTCAGTCGCAGGGGCTCCCTTCGCCGTCACCGACGATCCGGCGGTCCCAAAGATGGTATCGAGCGAGCTCGGGGCGAGCGGCGACCCGTGCGGTAACGCGTTCCAGACGGCCGTCGTCAGTCCAATCAGCACGACATAAAACAGCGCCACGCGAACGAGTACGCGGGTGGACGGCGTGGACCAGAAGCTCGTGGTCGTCACGCGTCTGTCCGCTGCCTGGAATCGCGCGCGCGCCCGGATGGCCTGTTGTGGTGTATCATCGTTTGCAATTATCCCTCCTCCGCCCTTTTTTTGCCAGCATGTACCAGAGATTTCGGCTTCCTGTCGCGCTCGGGGTCTTCGTCAGCATCATCGTCGTTGCGTGCACAGCCCGTGCCGTCACCGCGCGCGCCGACGTGCGAGGCGACGCGGCATCCACTGAAAGCGCGCCTCCCGCGCATGCGGCAACCAAGCCTGCCCTCATCGTGTTGATCACCATTGATCAGATGCGTGCCGACTATCTCGACCGCTTCGCGTCTCAGTTCCACGGGGGCCTTGCCCGGATGGTTGCTGGCGGCGCGCGCTACACGGACGCGCATCACGACCATGCCATCACGGAAACGGCACCCGGACACGCCACGCTGCTGAGCGGACGCTTCCCGCGGTCGACCGGCATCATGATGAACCGCATCGGGGTGGACGACGCCGACGCGCCACTCGTCGCCGGGGCGTATGGCACTGGCGCATCACCGAAGCGCTTTGTTGGCACGACCCTCGCCGACTGGCTCCGCGAGTCCAGTTCGCGCACGCGCACGCTGTCCGTGTCGATGAAAGACCGGGCAGCCATCCTGCCGATTGGGACATCGAAGTCGGAGGTGTACTGGTATTCGCCGGATGGCCGCTTCACCACCAGCGCCTACTATAAGAACAGTTTGCCGAAATGGGTCAACGCCTTCAATGATCGACAGCTGCCTTTCTCCTATGCCGGCAAGTCGTGGTCATTGCTGTTGCCCGAGAGCGCCTACACAGAAAAAGACAGCGTGCTTGTCGAAGGCGGCGGCACGGACGTGGTGTTTCCGCACAAACTGCCAGACGATCCGGTCGATGCGGGCAGTCTCGTTCGCGTCACGCCGTTCATGGACGACATGGTTCTCGCCTTTGCGTTGCATGGCGTCAACTCGCTCGCGCTCGGCAAGAGTGGCCAGACCGACTTGCTCAGCGTGTCGCTCTCGGCCACCGACGTCATCGGCCATCGCTTTGGGCCGGACTCGCGCGAAATCCATGATCAGATTCTGCGAGTGGACCGCGCGCTCGGGTTGTTTCTTGATTCGTTGTACGCGCTGCGTGACTCCACCACTGTGACGGTAGTGCTATCGTCTGACCACGGCGTCGGCACCATACCAGAGCTCGCCGCCGACAGCATTCAGCCGAAACCGACGCGTGTAAAACTGTCCGACCTGATGGCGCCGCTCATTGCGCGCTTGGCGAGGGCGAAGGTCGATACGTTTGCGATTGATGTTGATGAGCAAATCCTGCTGATGAATCGCAACGCATTCAAGAATCGCGCCTTTGCCGATTCCATTGTCGAGGCGTTCGCTGTCGCCGCGCGCCAGGTCCCCGGCGTGATGCGGGTCGATCGCTTTCGCGCGCTCCTCGCTGACTCATTGCGCGATCCCATCGCCCGCCGGTGGAGTCATCAATTCCCGGCAGCGGTGAACATCGAGCTGGTGATCACGTTGTCACGCTTCAGCACATTCGGCGGCAACGTCGCGTCGCACGGGTCGCCGCACGATTACGACTCGCGCGTGCCACTGCTCTTCTATGGTGCTGGCATTCAGCCCGGGGTCTACACCGATTTTGTGCGCACCGTGGACATCGCCCCAACACTCGCCGCGCTCGCCAACGTTAAACCGCTCGAAAAGTTGGACGGCGTGGTGCTCAAACAAGCGCTTAAGTAGGCAGCGTCAATCGGCGTAGGGATAATCGGGATCGGCCAGACGAATCGCGCGGGCCACAGCCTCGGGACCGGCAATTTGATGGATGAGCTCCACCAACATGTGACTTAAGTGACTGCCGTATTTGAGCAGACTGATGGCGCGTGCCGGTCGCTGCAAGAGAAAGGCGAGGAAACTCAAGTCTTTCTTGGCGGCGTTGCAGAGCTTGCAGCACAGCACCAGGTTGTCGCGGCGATCGAAGGCGCTTTGTCCGCGACGCGGCGTCACATGATCGAGTGTTATCAGGCGCTCGACGACGACGCGTTCACAATACGCGCACACTGGGCCATGTGTGGCGACTAACCAGCGACGAGTTTCGGAGTAGGCGACGCGACCGGTAGGAACAGAGGTGTGTTGCTGCGCCGGTGGTCGTCCGGCACGCCCGCGACGTTTGCGCGCCGGTGTCAACGGCGACAGCCGCCGCGTGGGGGCGAGGAGCGTGGTACGCACCGAATCGCGTTGGCCAGCATTGGTCGTCCCGCAGGTGATTGGCAAAGATGCATGCGGAAGTGTAATCGCCAGCGCGTGAGCGCCCCAACTAGTGTAGATTTCAGTCTGACGCTTTCCACGAGGCCCCACTGTTAGACGCATTCGAATTCGACCACGACGGTCGCCGCTTTTCCTGTCGTATTGAGGCCGCCACCAGTGGACGAGACGCGTGGTGGTGGTTCGGCGTGTCGTCCGACGACCGTCATCGCTACGCGCCGTTTCGCGCCTCGGACGATGACACGGCGGCCGGTATTCAGGACCGGGTGCTGACATACTACCACGACCTCATGGCGCGCCGTGCCGAACCGGTGGCGTCGCACTGGCGTCGCGGCTTGCGTCCTACGCCATCAACGTCCCCGGCCGCGGACGCTCCAGTCGACGTGGTCGAGCCGAGCGCGCCGACGCCCTGACGGTTGCCGCTAGCTGACTTTTCGCCGCTCCTCGGCGAAGGGGAGAGTTGCCGGGTTTCGCCAAAGGTGCTGCACCCGACGCAGTTTGGCGTCGGGATGGAAGAAGTGCGCTGGCGGACGGCCAAGCTCCGCCGGATGGACAAGGCGGAGCGGCACGACTATCTGGCGGAGCGCGAAGCACCGCTCGTGATTGGGCCGGGCGGCAGACCGTACATCATTGATCGACATCACCTCGCGCGAGCCATCATTGATGCGGCGCCGGACCATCGCCTGCACGCGCGGATCGTTGCCGCGTGGGGAGATTTGGATGTCGAAACGTTTTGGCAGCGGATGGACGATCGCGACTGGATCTGGCGCTACGATGTCAACGGACACGGCCCGCTGCCCCCGCATACCATCCCAGACTCGCTCGACGCGCTTGACGATGATTATTACCGCTCGCTGGCGTGGGCCATCCGCGAGCGTGATGCGGTGCGCAAGACGCTCATCCCGTTCGCTGAATTTCGCTGGTCGCTGTGGCTGCGCGAGGTGATGCCACACCCGACGATGCACTTTGAGGCCGATGCGGCGGCATGCGCTGTGCTCGCACGCGAAAGTGCAGCGCATTTTCTTCCCGGGTGGCGCGGTTAGCTTTCGCCCATGGAACGACTCTTTGTGATGATCGGCGCGTTATCGGGCGCGATTGGCGTTGGCGCTGGGGCATTCGGTGCGCACGCATTACGGGCGCGTCTTGAACCGCGCATGCTCGAGGTGTTTGAGACCGGTGCGCGATACCAGCTCGTGCACGCGGTAGCGCTGATTGCGGCGTCGTGGGTGGTGTCACGTTTTCCCGGCGCGCTGGCCAACGCCAGCGGCTGGCTGTTTGTCGCAGGTACGGTGTGTTTTTCTGGTTCGCTCTACGCGCTCGCGCTGACGAATATCAAAGTGCTTGGCGCGATCACACCCATTGGCGGTGTGTGCTTCATCGCCGGTTGGGTCTGTCTCGCGATGGCGGCTGTGCGCGCGCGCTGAAGCGCTGCGTAGGAACGCGTGCGCAGTGGTGCGTCAGATGTTTTTCACGAGAGCGAGCGTGAGTCCGTCGTAGCCTTTGCTGCCAACCGTTTGCAGCGTGGTGGCGTCGACCCGAGCATCGGTGGCGAGCGCTGCGTTGAACCGACGCACGCCGATGACACTTGGATCGGTACTCGCATCGTCGATGACGTGTCCGCTGCGAATCACGTTGTCAACAATGATCATGGCGCCTCGTCGCGCGAGCCGTACGGACCAGTCGAAGTATTCAGGAATGTTGACCTTGTCAGCATCGATGAACACGTAATCGAACGGCTCTTGGCGTTCGGCGGCGAGCAATGGCAGCGTATCAAGCGCGGCACCAATGCGTATGTCGACGCAATGGGCGAGTCCAGCGAAGGCAATGTTGTCGCGCGC
>JAYSVL010000159.1:0-2332 GCA_043718595.1 Gemmatimonadaceae bacterium | reverse complement strand
CACGACGAATCCGCTGTCGAGCGACAAAGTGGTTGTTCGTCCGACGGTCGATGTCCTGTTCGGCGACGGTCACCACTTCGGCGCGCCCGACAACGGTGTCACCGCGCATTTCGAATGGCAGAATCACGTAGTCGGCGAGCAGCGTGGTTGGAAAGTACGACCCTCCACCGTCATCGCACGCGCCGAGCGTATCAAGCGCCGACGCTGAGGGCGTCCCTTCACGCGACGCGTCCAGCCACGCGCGCAACGCGACGTCGGCCGCACCGGACACGCGCGCGTCCGGCACCGTCACCGGTGCAGGCGGAGTGCTCGTCTCCGCCCCACGCGGGGCGTCGCTGCGATTGCCACACGCCGCGAGTAACGCGCACAGCACGTTGGCCGACGGACGGGTCACCGAAAACACGAGGGCATCGTCATGACCACCAACATGCACCGCGGCAACGGCAGATGGCAGCGTCGGGCTCGCGCAACATGGCCGCGCCGCGCAACTTCTTCGCGCGCCAGATTCGTCACCGTGCACTTCCGCTCGGTCAGGGGTCGCGCAGCGTCACCCAACTGTTTCATCGGAGTCTGCCAGTGCCCGCAGCGCAGTTGCCGGTCCCGTCGGACATTGAGATCGCCCAGCAGGCCCGCATGCGCCCAATCGTTGACGTGGCCGCCGATTTAGGCCTCGACGCGAACGAGATCGACCAGTACGGTCGCTTCAAGGCGAAACTGCCCCTGGAGCTGGCGTCGCGACCGGCCCGCGGTCGCCTGGTGCTCGTCACGGCCGTCAACCCAACTCCCGCCGGTGAGGGGAAAAGCACGGTCAGCGTGGGGCTTACCCAAGCACTCCGCCGTCTCGGCACAGACGCCATCCTCTGCATGCGCGAGCCGAGTTTGGGCCCGGTATTTGGCGTGAAAGGCGGTGCGGCCGGTGGCGGATATTCGCAGGTGTTGCCGATGGACGACATCAACCTGCACTTCACCGGCGACTTTCACGCCATCTCGAGTGCGCATGCGCTGTTGTCGGCGATGATGGACAATCATCTCTATCACGGCAACGCGTTGCAACTCGACCCGAAACGCATCACCTGGCCGCGCACCGTTGATATGAATGACCGGGCGCTGCGCAACGCGATCATTGGTGTTGGCACCGGCAACGGGGCGGTGCGCGAGGAGCGCTGGGTCATCATCCCGGCCAGCGAGATCATGGCCATCCTCGCACTCGCGTCAGATGCCGATGATCTGGTCGCACGACTCGGCAACATCATGGTCGGCGCGACGAGCGGTGCGACGAAAACTCCCGTGCGCGCGCGCGACCTCAAAGCAACGGGCGCGATGGCGCTGCTGCTGAAGGACGCGCTCCGCCCCAATCTCGTGCAGACACTGGAAGGCGGTCCGGCGCTCGTACACGCCGGCCCATTCGGCAACATCGCGCATGGCTGCAATAGTCTCGTCGCCACACGCACGGCGCTTGCACTCGGTGACGTGGTGGTTACGGAAGCCGGCTTTGGTTCCGACCTTGGCGCCGAAAAATTCTTGAACATCAAATGCCGAGCCGGTGGGCTCAACCCCGAAGCTGCGGTACTGGTCGCGACGATTCGTTCGCTCAAATTGCAGGGCGGCGCGAAGAAGACCATGCTCGACGTTGAAGATCTCGGCGCGCTGGAACACGGCCTGCCACATCTCTTGCATCACATCGGCAACATGCAGCAGTTCGGATTGCCGGTCGTCGTCGCGATCAATCGCCGCTCGTCGGATAGCGACGCCGAACTGCAGATGGTCTCGGACTACGCGGCACGCGCCGCTGTGCGCGTCGCACTGTGCGAAGTGTGGGCCCGCGGCGGCGCCGGCGGTGAAGAACTTGCGCGCGAAGTGCTGTCGTTGCTCGACGGCAAAACCAGCGCCTTCCGCCCGCTCTACAGCGTCGACCTACCGATTCGCGAAAAGATCGACACGATTGCGAAGCGCGTGTACGGTGCCGACGGTGTTGACATCCTGCCGGCCGCGCAACGATCGATCGACTATCTCGAATCGATTGGCATGGCGCACACGCCCGTCTGCATGGCGAAGACGCAATACTCGCTTAGTGACGACCCCACCAAACTTGGTGTACCTAAGGGCTTCCGCATTACGGTGAACGAAGTCTACGGCTCGGCCGGCGCTGGATTCGTTGTCGCGAAAGCGGGTGACATCATGACCATGCCGGGGCTCGCCAAAACGCCTGCAGCCGAGGGAATGCGGCTGCGCGCCGACGGCACGATTGAGGGCCTCTCGTAGCCTGCTGGTTCCGCGGATTTTTGGACCGCGGATAACAACAGATACACTGCAATTTTCGTGGGATATGAAC
>JAYSVL010000158.1:0-6759 GCA_043718595.1 Gemmatimonadaceae bacterium | reverse complement strand
GGCTGGACTCCGCAGGCGAGCGGCACGCAGCAGTTCCTGCGCGCGGTCTGGGGCAGCGACGCGACGAATGTGTATGTCGTGGGCGATTCGGGCGTGGTGCTGCGGTTTGATGGCGGTCGCTGGTCATCAGTAGGCGTGCCGAGCAGACTGCGCTTTCGTGCGGTCTGGGGGACGGCGGCCAACGATGTGTTCATTGCCGGCGACAGCGGTACGGTGCTGCGCTACGATGGCGTATCGTGGCAACGACAGTCCGTGCCCACGTCCCGTGCATTGCGATCGCTCTGGGGACGCGGGCCCACCGAGATCTACGCCGCGGGAGACAGTGGCACCGTGTTGCGCTACGACGGCAGTGCGTGGCGCACGCTAAGCGCGCCGTCAACAACAATTCTCTACAGTCTGTTCGGTGTGGCGGGCACGGGCGCGATTGCAGTCGTTGGTGAGGGGGCCCGCATCATCGAAGGGCAGCCGTAGCGAATCCTCCTGCCACTCACAAACGCACTCAACAACGACAGCAACACCTTCAACTACAACAACTTCAACAACTTCCTCAACTACAACAACAACAACTACAACTGGAACAACTGCAACAACAACCGCAACAACTGCAACAACTGCAACAACAACCGCAACAACATTTAGACGCAGAGGTCGAGCAGAGGTCCGCAAAGTTCGCGGAGGACATCAAAAGACTTTCCTCAGCGTGACCCTGCGGTCCTCTGCTCGACCTCTGCGTCAAATGCTTTTGCTGTTTGTTTTTTGCTGTTTGTTTTTTGCTGTTTGTTTTTTGTTGTTTGCTTTTGCTGTTTGTTTTTTGTTGTTGGCTTTTGTTGTTTGCTCTTGATCTCGCGCTTTCTGTCCGCGGTTGTTTGTTTGCCGCGTGGTGTGTTGGCCGTGGCTACGCGCTAAGGCACGGAGCGTGCGCTCACGGTGCTGCGGTCGCCGACCGTGCGGCACGGATATGCGCGATATGATGATCGCCGTGCCACGCATACATCGCGAGTACTTGCGCGATCGTCATGGGTCCGTTTTCCGGATGCAGCAGGCGGCGTTCGAAATCCTCGTCGCTCAGTGATCGGAACACCGCAACGACACGTTCGTGAATGGTCGCCAGCAGAGACAGAGAGACCATCGGCGACACCGTGCTGACGTCGGCCATTTGTACCCAGGCATCTTGATCGTAGGCGTTGATCAGCGGCTCGACGGCCGAGAGCGCGAGTTAGACCCGGATGTACATGTGCATGTGACTGTCGGCGACGTGGTGGACGAGCTGTGCGATCGTCCAGCCGCCCGTGCGATACGGGCTGTTGAGCTGCTCGGCGGTTAGGCCACTGAGCGCGGCGGCCAGTCCTGACGGCTGATCGACGAGGCGCGCGATAAACCCCTCGCGCTCGGCGGCCGAGTACTGCGCCTTGCGGGTAAAGGTGCCGATAGGGTAGCGCGGGTCACTGGTGTCGGGAATCTGAGACATGATTTCTGCCGGTTTGTAGGGCGTAAACGGTTGTGCGCGGTGGCAACCGTTGGGCGTTTCTGCTCGGAGAATGTCTCCGGCCGGAACCTCGGCCAGCGGGCTTTTAATTGTAGTCTTCCGCCGCCCCGACCCCACGCATAGCATACCCACTCCTTCCTCCTTCCGCTCGATCTCCCCGGAGCGATGCATGCCGGTATTCCGCCCGACGCGACGGGTCGCGCGTTCCCAGTTTCCAGCCCTGTTCGGCCGTTGGTCGGTCGGTGGCGTCGGTATCCTCTTGGTCGTCGCGACCGCCTGTACGTCGCGCGCGACGTCGTCTGGGGGCAGCGACCAGCAGGCGATTCGAGACGCCGCCGCCAGGAGATCCGGCGGTGGCTCAAGCGGCGCGAGCGGTGCCGCCGGATCCAGCGGCGCCGCGGCGACAACGCTGGCATTGTTTGACGGCATTGGCCTGGCCGGTTGGCACGAGTTCACAAAGCCTGCGACCGCACCGACTGCGTGGCAGGTTGAAGACGGCATGATTACGCGCGTTGGTGACGGCGATGATCTAGTCACCGACAAAACGTACGCGAACTTCGAATTGACGCTCGACTGGAAGATTTCGGCCAACGGAAACAGTGGCATCATCTATCGCATCGATCCGGCGGCCGAGGTGACTTACACCAGCGGCCCAGAAATGCAGGTACTTGATGACGTCGGCCACGCGGATGGTAAGTCGCGGCTCACCAGCGCCGGAGCGAACTATGCGTTGTACGCGCCACCGACCGGCGTCGTCAAAGGACCCGGCGAGTGGAACAGCGTGCGGCTGCTGGTGAACGGCAATCACGTCGAACACTGGCTCAACGGCACGAAGGTCGTCGAGTATGAACTTGGCTCGGCAGATTGGGAGCGTCGCGTGAAGGAGAGCAAGTTTGCACAGTGGCCAGGTTATGGACGCACCACGCGTGGATACATCGGACTGCAGAATCACGGAGACAAAGTGTGGTATCGGAATATTCGGCTGCGCGAGTTGCCGTGATGAGTACGAAAACGAAGTTGTCGGTCATGATGTTCCTCCAGTACTTCGTGTGGGGATCGTGGTTCGTCACTATGGGCACCTACCTCGGCCAGACGCGCGGCTTTAGCGATAATCAAATTGCAAGTGCGTATGCGGCGATGGGCATTGCGGCGATTGTGTCGCCGTTCTTTATGGGCATCGTCGCTGATCGCTTTTTCGCCAGTGAGAAACTGCTGGCGATTTTGCATCTGCTGGGCGCCGGACTGATGTTCTTGTTGTCGACGCAGACCAGCTGGGGCGGCTTTTATCCGCTGCTGCTTGCGTACGCGTTCTGTTACATGCCGACACTGTCGCTGACGAACTCCATTTCGTTTCAGCACGTAGAGAGCCCAACGCGCGACTTTCCAATGATTCGCGTGCTTGGCACCGTGGGCTGGATAGTGGCGGGCTTTGTAGTGGGGAAAGTGTTGCACGCGGACAAACTCGCATTGCCCATGCAAGTCGCGGCCGGCGCATCGGCGCTGCTTGGCCTGTATGCACTCGCACTCCCGCACACACCGCCGAAGGCTGCGGGCGCGCCGTTCAGTGCGCGCGACGCGCTTGGCCTCGATGCGCTTCAGCTGCTACGAAAATCAGACTTCGCGATTTTTGTCCTCGGCTCGTTCCTGCTCTGTATTCCGCTGCAGTTTTACTACGCCTTTGCCAACCCGTTCCTCAACGAAGTGAAAGCGCCGGACCCAGCGTTTATTCAGACTTTTGGACAAGTGTCAGAAGTGGGCTTCATGTTGTTGCTCCCGTTCTTTCTGCGCCGCTTTGGTATCAAGGTCATCATGCTGGTGGGGATGTTAGCATGGGCGCTGCGGTACTTCGCCTTCAGTCGCGGCGACGCGGGCGGCGGGATGTGGTTGTTGTGGGCGGGCATTCTGTTACACGGTGTGTGCTACGACTTCTTCTTTGTGGCGGGCCAGATCTACACCGATGAGCGCGCCGGGCCAAAGATTCGTGCTGCCGCACAGGGCTTTCTCAACCTCGTCACCAACGGTGTTGGATATTTTGTTGGTGCGTCGGTGTCCGGTCGCGTGGTCAGTCGGTTTGCGTCGAAGGACGCGGCGGGCGCCGTCAGCCACGACTGGACGCAAATTTGGCAAGTGCCGGCGCTCGGCGCGCTCGGCGTGTTCGTGCTGTTCTTCTTTCTGTTTCGCCCTTCTCCGTCTGCGTCTGGTGCTCCGGCCCCCGCGACATCCGTCTGAACGCGCACGCAATGCGATCGGCGCCACTCGTTGAAGCCTGCTGTGACTCGGTGGCGACGGCCAAAGCGGCGCAGGAGTTCGGGGCTGGTCGGGTGGAACTGTGTGGCCATGGCGACGGTGGCACAACGCCATCGCACGGGATGATCGCCTGTTGTCGAGATCAGTTGCGCGTTCCCCTGCATGTCATGATCCGGCCGAGTGTCGATGATTTCACATACTCGGCAGAAGCGTTCGACGTGATGTGCCGCGATGTCGTAGCAGTGAAGCAGCTCGGTGTTGATGGAGTTGTGCTCGGCCTCTTGCAGAGCGACCTCGAGGTCGACGTCGCGCGTATGCGAGGGATTATCGCGTTGGCTCGCCCGTTGCGCGTGATCTTTCACAGGGCATTTGATCGAACACCGGATGCCACGCGGGCGATGGACGACCTGCTTCATCTCGGTGTCGACTATGTGCTCACGGCTGGCCACGCACCCTCCGCACTTATTGGCGCACCACAGTTGCGCGCACTTCAGCAGCAGGCCGATCATCGCATGACCGTGCTTGCCGGCGGGGGCGTGCGAGGGCACAATGTACGTGCGGTCGTTGCCGAGTCTGGCGTGTGTGAAGTGCACGCGCGTGCCACCGACCCCGCAAATATTCGCGATATCGTCGTCGCCCTTAGCGCCGCATGACGCGACGGCATGTATAGGTGTCGTCATCGTCGCACCCGTGTCTTCTGCCTCCTTCGCTCCCCGCCATGCCTATTCGTGATGTGATGCGTCGCTCCGCGCGCGCCTGCTGTGCCGTTGCTCTGATCGCACTGTTCGTTGCAACGCCACGGCGAGCCGATGCCGCGGCCGACTCGTTGAGTTACGCCGTGATCCCGAGGCCGACGGTCCTCACGCCGCGCGCTGGCACATTCGTGCTCACAGCATCGACGGTGGTGCTTGCCGACCCCGCGTTTATGGGCGTGGGGCACCGCTTCGCGCGCGACATTGCTAACCCCACAGGCTTTGACCTGCGCGTTGCCGAGGCGGGCGATTCGTTGAGCATTCCTGCCAACTCGCGTCGCATTCGGCTTGTGCGTGACGAACACAACACGACGTTGGCGGAGGAAGGGTATCAACTGGACGTGAGCGACGCGGACGTGGTGGTGCGCGCTGCGTCGGCTGCGGGAGCCTTTTATGCTTTGGAGACGCTCAAGCAGCTGTTGCCGGCGGCGATCTATCGCGACGCACCTATCGCCAACGTGCGCTGGCATGCTGCGGCTGTGCACATTGAGGACGTGCCACGATTTGTCTGGCGCGGTGCGCATCTCGATGCCGCCCGTCACTTCATGCCGAAAGAGTTTGTCAAGAAGTACATCGACCTGCTGGCGCGCCATAAACTGAATCGCTTTCACTGGCACCTCACGGAAGACCAGGGTTGGCGGATACAAATCCTCAAGTATCCGCGACTCACCGATGTTGCGTCGTGCCGAACGGAGACGCTGGTCGGGCGCAACGAGACAAATCCGGCCAAGCAAGTATTTGATGGCAAGCCGCACTGCGGGTTCTACACACAAGACGATGTACGCGAAGTTGTAGCCTACGCCGCCGAACGTTTTGTCACGGTCGTGCCAGAAATCGAAATGCCGGGTCACTCGCAAGCCGCGATCTCGGCGTACCCCGAACTCTCTAGCAAACCCGACACCAATCCTGGCGTGTTCCGTTTGTGGGGCGTGAGCGATTTCATCCTCAATCCGGATAGTCGTACCATCGCCTTCATGCAGGACGTGCTGACGGAAGTGATGGCGCTCTTTCCGGGGCCATACATTCACATTGGCGGTGATGAGGCGGGGAAAACACAGTGGAAGCAAAGTCCGTCCATTCAACGTCGCATGAAGGAGCTCGGTCTCAAAGACGAGCACGAGCTGCAGAGTTGGTTCATCCGTCAGATGGACACATTCCTCACCGCACGCGGACGACGTCTCGTTGGCTGGGATGAGATTCTCGAAGGCGGCCTGGCGGAGAATGCCACCGTGATGTCGTGGCGCGGCATGGACGGTGGAATTGCTGCGGCCAAAGCGGGGCACGACGTGGTGATGGCGCCCGGCACGTACACCTATTTCGATCATTATCAGTCAGCGGACAAAAAGAGCGAACCATTGGCGATTGGTGGCTTCTTGCCGATGGACAGCGTCTACGCATTTGAGCCGGTGCCACCGGCCCTCAACGCCGCTGAGGCCAAGCATGTGCTCGGTGCCCAGGCACAGCTATGGACGGAGTACATCCAAACGCCAAAGGACCTGGAGTACATGGCGTTCCCGCGCATGGTCGCGCTTGCCGAAGTGCTGTGGAGCGGCAAAAGTCAGCGCGACTTCAGCAACTTTATGCAGCGCATGTCCGTCCACGAAGCGCGCTTGCAGGCGCTCGACGTGAACTATCGGAAGAACAAGCCGACCATCGTGCCGTAGCCGCGTCACGCCTTAGCGCTCTCGCGACGAAGGCGATCGCACACACGCTATCGCGGCTGCCAGGTGCCCTTGGCAACGGCCGGCACAAAGGTATCGACGCCCTTTGGCGGGAACGTCAACGTCTTGCCTTGCTCGGCGCTCATGTACGCGGTCATCAGCAGTCGCACCACATCGAGTCCGTCGTGCCACGTGAGGAGCGGCGGCTCTTTGCCCAGGAACGCGCGCACAAAGTGGCGATCTTCTGCCTCGTATCCGTAGGCCACGGCTTCGCTCGCGACGACGGGCATCTGCCCCACTTCGGCGTTTTGTTTCTCGACAAGATCTTCGCCAGCGCGCCCTTTCACTTCGCGCGAGAAGAACAAGTCGAGCCCGGACTCGAGTGAACTCCACTTCATTGAGTACTCGGGGCCGAGCAGTTCTGCACTGAGCCGCAAGCCAGGACCGACAAAACTCCAACTCGTGGTTGCTTCGCCAATCGCGATGCGTCCCTCCGGCGTCTCAAACTCCACCGTCACACTCGCAAAATCTTCCGACGGTGTTTTGAGATAGTCCACACCCATCGACTTCTTGAGCTGCGCCGCGTACTCCTTGCGCGTGTACTTGAGTGACG
>JAYSVL010000157.1:0-2334 GCA_043718595.1 Gemmatimonadaceae bacterium | reverse complement strand
CATCTGACGACGTTCAACGAGATCGACATGAGTGCGATCTCGGCGTTGCGCGAACGACTGCGTGAGCGCGTGGAGAAGGAGCAAGGCGTGAAGCTGTCGTTCATGCCGTTTTTTGTGAAAGCGGCATGTCATGCGCTCAAAGCATATCCGTCAGTCAATGCGCAAATCGACGGCGAGACCATTGTCTACAAACATTATGTGAACATGGGCATTGCCGTGGCCTCCGAGGCGGGGCTGGTGGTGCCGAACGTCAAGGACGCGGACCAGAAAAACGTGCTCGATATTGGGCGAGAGATTGCTGCCGTGGCCAAGCGTGCGCGTGATGGCAAGCTGTCCATGGACGATCTCACGGGTGGCACGTTCACCATCACCAACGGTGGCGTCTTCGGCTCGTTGGTATCCACGCCAATCATCAACTATCCGCAAGTCGGCATACTCGGCCTGCACAAAACGCAAGACCGTCCGGTGGCGATCGACGGTAAGGTGGAAATCCGTCCGATGATGTACGTCGCGCTCTCGTACGATCATCGCATGATCGACGGGCAGCAGGCGGTGTTGTTCCTTGTGCGCTTCAAGGAGCTGATGGAAGACCCTGCGGCGATGCTGCTGGCGTAGGTACGCGTGCGTCGCGAGGCGAGGGCTGAAAAACCACGACGCCCTTCGCGGAAAACCGCTCAGGGCGCCGGGCGTCGTCGGTACGCGCAACGATGCGAGGATTGAAGTCGCGACCAACGATGCATTTTAATGTCGTTTGTGCGTCGTACGACACTGCGCCGTTCGAGAACAGGACGAAGGATTGTGTCGCGCGTCACATTGCAATGTTACATCAGGTCATCGCGCACGCATCGCTTTCGCACTCATCGAATCTTCTCATGACTCTCGCTACGCAGTCAGCTGACGTCGTTGTCCTTGGTGGTGGGCCGGGTGGCTATGTCGCCAGTATTCGCGCTGCGCAACTGGGCTTGTCCGTTACGTGCGTGGAATCTGACGTCACACTCGGCGGCACGTGCGTCAACGTGGGCTGTATTCCGTCGAAGGCGTTACTGCACTCGTCAGAGCACTACGAGTGGTTACGTCTGCATGCGGCGGAACATGGCATCACGGTCGACGGCGCGCGCGTCGATCTGGCCACGATGATGTCACGAAAAGACGACGTTGTCGCGGCGAACACGAAAGGCGTGGAGTTTCTCTTCAAGAAGAACAAGGTGACGTGGGCGCGCGGATTCGGCACGCTTCGCGACGGCAACGTGGTGGAGGTGCAAGCGAGTGACGGATCGGTCACGGCGTGGAAGGGTTCATCGGTCATCATCGCGACCGGCTCGGTGCCCGTACAGCTCCCCTTTTTGCCGTTCGACGAACAGCGTGTGCTGTCGAATGTTGGCGCGCTGACAATCTCGCACGTGCCGCAGCACCTGATCGTCGTTGGCGGCGGGGTGATTGGACTTGAACTCGGCTCCGTTTGGCGGCGACTCGGCGCGCGGGTGACCGTGGTAGAATTTGCACCAACGATCCTGCCCGGTAACGATGACGAAATCGTGCGCGAGGCCGATCGCATTTTTCGCAAGCAAGGGCTCGACATTCACGTCGGCACGAAGGTCGTGGGCGCGGACGTGCGCGAGGACGGGGTCACCTTACACATCGAGAAGAACGACGGGCGTTCGTCGATCGATGCCGACTACGTGCTGGTGTCCGTTGGACGAAAGCCCGCGTTGCGTGGTGTCGACGCCGCCGCACTCGGCCTCACGCTCGGCACGCGCGGGGAAATTCTTGTTGACGATCAGCAACGCACCAACCTGGACAACGTGTTCGCCATCGGTGATGTGTGTGGTGGCAAGCTGCTGGCGCACAAAGCAGAAGAAGAAGGGGTGGTTGCGGCCGAGGTGATCGCTGGCAAACCGGTGTACATGCATCATCGCACGATGCCGGGGATAGTTTACACGTGGCCGGAAATTGCGACGGTTGGGTTGACCGAACAGGAAGTGAAGGCCAGTGGCCGTCCGTATCGCGTCGGCAAATTTCCGTTCAGCGCGAACGGCCGGGCGCGCACGATGGGCGAGACGATGGGCTTTGTGAAGTTTGTCGTCGACCAGACGACCGACGAGATACTCGGCGCGCACATGATTGGGCCGAACGTATCCGACTTGATGACGGAAGTGGTGCTGGCGATGGAGTATCGCGGCAGTGCGGAGGACATTGGCATCACGGTGCACTCGCACCCAACATTGTCCGAGACCGTCAAAGAGGCCGCGCTCGCCGCGCTTGGGCGAGCCCTTCACATCTAGAGATAAGAGCGGATTAACTGCGGGGGATAAAAGCGGACTCGCTGCGGATCTG
>JAYSVL010000156.1:0-6761 GCA_043718595.1 Gemmatimonadaceae bacterium | reverse complement strand
GACCCTGTTACGGCTTTGGCGCTGTCGACAGCGTGTGCGTTGTCCGCACTCTTTGGTTTGTCCGCAAGCTTCGCTTTGTCTGCAACTTTGGCGTTGCCGGGCGTTGTGGCGTACGCGGTTGTCGCGATTGTCGGTGCCGCCTGGGTCGCTGCAGGTTGTGCTGGTGCCGCCTGTGTCGGCGTGGCGTGCGCGGGCGCTGCTTGTGTCGGTGCGGGTTGCGTCGGCGCGGGTTGTGTCGGCGCAGGTTGTGTCGGCGCGGGTTGTGTCGGCGCGGGTTGTGTCGGCGCTGGTCGTGTCGGCGCTGGTTGTGTCGGCGCGGATTGTGTCGGCGCGGGTTGTGTCGGTGCGGGTTGCGTCGGGGTTGGTTTTGACGCGACGAGTGTTGTCGCCGTCGGCGCCGACGCGGTGACGTTGGGTTTGCCTTGCGACGCTGCAGCGTTGGCGGGCGCTATTGGTGTTGTGGCGGGAGCGGATTGTGTTGGCGATACTGGCTTGCTCACGGCCGCGAGTGTCGGTGCCACTGGCGGTTTCGGCAGTGTGGTCCCGGTGGACGCGGACGCACCCTTGCCTACCGTCGACGCGGCAGTCGCGGGCGTGTTTGACGCGGCGTGTGACGCTTTCGCCAGCACACTGGTGGGCGACGCGGATTCCCAACGGGGGAAATTCGCGTTTGCTGCACTGACGGTGAGACGCAGCACATCCCCATCGCGGGCGATCTTGAAGTCACGTGTTGCGTCAAGGTCGACCACCAGTCGCACGGTGTCGACGCGGAACTGGGACGCGCGAAGATTCTTGATGGGTCCGCGCACCACGCCGTCGTAGGCGAGGCCGGACGTGCCAAGGCTGGCACCGCTGAGATCGATGACCAATCGCGTGGGAGCCTGCAGGACGAAATGGCGTTCGGTGACGCTGGAATCGACCGCAATGACGATCTCTGCGCCGCCGGATGCCGGTGCGATGCTGACGCCAGAGACGCGACCTCGGGTCGGCGTTTCTTCGCGCGCGTCCGCGACACTGCGATACGCGCGCGGTGCACCGTCATGCCGAAGTGCCGTGAATGCGAGCGCAGCGGCGAGCAGCGCAATGGACGTTGGTCCCATTATCGGTTCCTCGTTTTTGTGGAGTCACCGCCAAGCAGCAGTGTTTCCACGCGATTGAATCCGAATTCTTCCATCGTGAACAGGACGGACTTTTGTCGGATGGCGGACACGCGCAGACGACCGAGCTGCTGGCCGACGCGAATGCGGTATTGGGTCTTGGAATAGGCGTCGCGCAAGAATGCGACCGAGTTATCCCCCTCGGCATCGAATGCAACCGCGGTCAAACGCAGATCACTGAGCAACGGACGAATCTCGGTCGTTGTCATGAGCGATCGATACGGATCACGCCGTCCGTTGCCGCTATAGTCAAACACTTCCCGCTGAATGACAATTTCAGAAGGCAGCCGATCGGCTTTCGTTGGCACAACCGGTGGCGCTGCGGCGACCGTGCCCGCCGATACGGCGGTGACGGTGCGCACCGGCGTGGACTGTGCGCGAATTGGCGACTGGGCAAGGAGCGCTGTCGCGATGGTGAGCAGGAGACGGGAAGACGATGTCATGACGTGCGCTCCCGAGCGATCGCGGGCTTGGTTGGCTCCGTTCGCTCGACATAGGTCTGCAGTGTGATCGTGGAGGCGAGTGTGGCTTTATCGACGGACTTGATCAGCGACTGCATCGGTCCGCGGGCGGCGGAGCCCGCGATGATTGAGAAGTTGACGGGTGCGACAATGCGCGCGAGTGAACCGATGTTCGCGAGAAACGCGCCAAACTGGTGATAGCCGCCAAGGATGGTGATCGTGTAGCGATAGGTGTTGAACCGATCGCCGGGAATCATCGCCTCGGGTGTGACGCTGCCGATGTCGAGCCCGGCACGACGCGCGGCCGTGGACACTTCCTCGAGCAGCGCCGGCACTTCCTGACCGGTTGGCACCAAGCGTCGCATCACCACCAGCGTCGAGCGATTCTCGGCTGCTTGCGCACGGAGCGCTTCGATGCTGCCCGAAGCGAATTCGCGCGCCGCGCGCTGATTCGCGTTCTCCATTTGCACGAGGCGCGAATTATCGGCGATGTATTGCTCTTCGCGTGTCGTGTACGGATAGAGATAGAACGCCACGGCGAGGACCGCGGCAACGAATCCGATGGCGAAGGTAGTTTGGTCGCGTTTCGTCTGTGGAAGCAGTGCCATAAGACTCTCGGGTCAGCGGACGGGAACAACGAGTGGCGACGTTCGAACGAACCCAGCTGGGGGCACTTCAAAGGCGGCCGACAATTCGAACTGCGTAACGTCTTTGGCATCGACGATGACAATTTCCGACCGCGTCAGCGACACCTTTTGGAGGAACGGTGACGATTCGAGTTGGCGCATGAATGACGTCAAGGCCTGGATGTCGACCGTCTGCCCAACCAGCCGAAACGTGAGTTCGGGATGCAGGTTCACCGAGTCCGGCTTCACGCGCACCTTTTTTGTCGTGTCGGCGTAGGCAGCCGCTACCGGTTTTGCGGCACCCGGTGGCAGGGTGTCGGCACCGGGAGGCAACGGCGCCTTGCTCGTTTGTTCGAGCACGGTGAGCCATGTGTACGCAGGCAGCGCACGACTGATTTCGTCGAGGATATGCGCCCAGTTGTACCGATTGTCATCGATCGTCCGAATGATCAACAACTGCCGATGCACCGAGTCACGTTCGGCGGTGAGTTTGCGTCGCGCTGCCAGTACACGTGCGAAACGCGTGGAGTCGCGCACGGCCACTTCGAGACGCGCATCGATTTCGTTTGCACGCGCCTGTTGCGACGTGAACATCACGCCAACAAACGCCAATGAAAGCGCGACGGCTGCCGCAGAGCCGAGCAGCCAGGGATCGCGGACGCGGCTCGCGACGCTGGCCAACGCACCAGCAACATCGAGGCGCGCGCTTCCACGCGAAGATTTCTTGACGCCGGGAAGGAGATTGACTTCAATCAACATGTGTGTGTCCTCAGGCCGCGGCGCGGAGTGCAAGGCCAACCGGCAGCATTAACAGCGGCGCGACTTCGTCCGCGATCTGGTCGTCGAGTGCGCCCGCGCGCATGGTGACGCGCGCGAGGGCGTTCGCCGGCTGGACCGGAATGCGCAGGCGACTGGACAGCCACTCGAGCAGCCCTGGCACGCGCGCTCCACCGCCACAGCAGTAGACGGCACGGATCTGCCCGAAGTTGCGCGAGGAGGTGGCGAGGAACGTCGACGCCCGCTCAACACCGATAGCGAGTTCTTCGCCACGCATCCCGATGGTGCTATCAAGGATTGGGTTGCGTTGCGGGGCCCGCAGCATCGCTTCAGCATCTTCCGCACCAACGCCGTGCTCGCGCTGCAAGTCTTCGCGCAGGCGTCGCGTGCCGACCGTGAGGTCGCGGGTGAGGATCGGAATGCCGTCGTCGAGGATGTTGAGGTTCGTGATTTCGTTGCCGATGTTGAGCAGACCGACGGTGCCGTTCATGGCGTCCGGATGGTTTTGCTCGAACGCGTTATGGAGCGCGAACGCGTCGACGTCGATGACCGACACCGAGACACCGGCGTCGGTTAACAGGTGTCGCTTAGCTTCGACGAGTTCGCGCTTCGCGGCGACGAGCAGCACCGCCATTTCGAGACTGTCGGAGTCCGGGTCCAGAATCTGGAAATCCAGTTCGACCGATTCCATGTCGAACGGCACGTGCTGCTCTGCTTCCCATCGCATCAACTCGCGTGCTTGCGATTCTTTGACGCGTTCGATGGCAATCTTCTTTACAATGACGTCACGTCCGCCCACGGCGGCGACGATCTGCTTGGTTTTGACGCCGGTCGCGGCAAGCGTGCGACGAATCGCATCTGCCACAATATCATGATCCATCACTTCGCCTTCGACAATCGCCGTTTCATTGAGTGGTGTGACGACCACCTTGATCAATTCCGGCGAACCGCTCGAGTGATCGATGACCACGGCCTTCACGAGACCTGATCCGATATCAAGACCGATCGTAATCTTCTTCCGACCGAAGAACTGCATGGCTCGTGGGGTTGTGCGGAATGGTGGTTGTCGATCTGCCCGATGCGCTTGCGAGACGCGATGGGCCGGACACTTTGACCTGCCAACATCGGACGATTCTTCCTTCATACGACCGGCCTCTCACGAGGTAACAGCCACTAGAGGGCATGGGTGTATCAGCACTGCCGGTGGTGTAACGGAGACTGCCGACTGGACAACCCTCGCCAAGTCATGTTTACCGCTCCTGCCAGAGAGCGAACGGCCAGCTGGCGGGCATCGCGATTGGTGCAAGCGCACGCCGTAACGCACACTGGGAGTATCGGACGGTCGTCAGGTTTCCTAGAACGGAGCCAAACCGTATCTGATCAGCGACGACCACCGCGCCATCGACGGCGAGGGTCCCTCCGCGTGTGTCGAGTGCACCACGCACCACGAGCAGGCCACGGAGCTGGAGCGAGCCCTTGAGCACAAGGTCGCCGTCGATCGCGAGGAGTCCGTCGTACCGCCAGTTGCCGATCAGCAGCGTGCCGACGGGTGAGCGCAAGACTACTGCGGCCCAGGGTCCGGCGGTGGCGAGGGCTGCACCCAAGCCGACGACGTCGGTGCCGACGGCGCGACGCGTGAGTGTTTGCCACGCGTTCGCGAACTGCGCGCGGGCGGTGGAGTCTGCGAGGAGACGTTCTGGCGGCAGGCCAGCGATGCGGACCGAACGAATCGTCGCGCGGGGGATCGCCGCAACACCGGCCACCGATGCGGTATCACGCGTCGGACCGCAATCGTCTGCAATGAGTGCGTCGTCGCGTCCATCGACACTCGCGCCGACCTCAATGGTCGTAGCACCAAGCGCAGTCACCGCACCCTCCACCGGCAATGCCGGAGCCCGCACCAACTCCGCTCGGCCCACTCGTCGACGTGCCCGACGATGCGTGCCGTCGGTCGCGCTCCAGGCATCAGCTTCGATCCAAGCGCCGAGTGGTTGCGTGCGCACGATGGTGACCTTGGCGTCAATGGTTGGCGTGTGCAGGGATCGTGTGAGTCGTCCGCCGATTGGTGTCGTGGAAAATTCCAGGGCGTTCCATTCGGCAATCGTTCGGGCGAGTGCTTCGTCTGCCGCATGCAGCGCGCGTTGACCGTTCCATGCGAGTCGGCCGACCTGCGCGGCACGCCATGCGGCGAACTGCATGCCGCCAACGAGCAGCGCGATGACCACGGTGGTGGCCAGCACGAGCGGGAGGACACTGCCCCTTCGCGCGCGCGGCACAGCGGTGCTTCCAGAGATACGGAGACTAAACACCGAGGTCGCCTCCACGATCGCCGCGCAGCGTGACGTCAGCGGCAGTTGAGTCAGTGATTGTGCGCGTACCACTCCGGTCAATCGACGGCGCGCGCCGTGCTGCTCGCAACTCGATGTGCAATTGGGCGGCACCCGCACTTCCACTTGCGATGACGCGTCCCACGGAATCGCGCACTGTGAGCCGAAGTCCGCCGCGCGACGGCGACAGGACCGGTCCGGCGATCGGCTGAATGACGTCCCAGGCACCGCCACTCCATGTGCTGCGTCCAACGTACCACGCACCATCGCCGCCCTTGTACGTCGCGAGTCGCACGCGACGCACGACGCGAACGGGCGAGCCGAGTTGTGGTGCGCGGAGCAACGGGACACTTAGTTGGAGTCGTTGTGCGAGGGCGGCGGGTGCGGTGGTGTTCTGCAACTGGGGCGCCAGTGTGCATGCGCGCACTCTCGCGACGCCTGTCAGTCGCGCGGTGGCTGATTCGGGAATGGCGGACAGGCCGGTCGAGAGCCAGAGATGGAGGACGTCGCCAGGTTGCGGCGGGGTATTCCAGTTGGTGCGAGCGGCGTCGTCGTCAGTGACCGGTAGCAGGTCCACCTGTCGCAGTGAGCCTCGGCCTTCGCAGACAATACCGGCGCCGACCATGGCGTCAAACTCGACGGACGTGTCGCTCCACGCGACGAGATCGACCGCGCGCAAAGGGCGTAGGTCGCTGGCGATCGCGGCGACGGCGTGACGGAGCTCGCGGTTCGCCGCGGTGAGACTATCGGCGTGTCGTACGAGTCGGTGCGCTTGTAGCAGCAGCATGACGGCTGCAGCGCCGAGTACGGCGACGAGCGGAAGGGCGACCAGTAGCTCGATGAGCGTGGTACCGCGGTTGCGTTTTGTCATGGGCAGGTCCTCGCGGTGCTGAGCGCGAGGCGCTGCGAGTCACGCGCGGCGCTGCGGTGCGTGAACGGCGAGTGCTGCATGACCGTGCTGACGATGCGTGTCTGCAGTCTGGCAGTTCCGGCATCTAGCAATTCGGTGTGCACCCGTACGCCGTCGACGAATGTCCGTGTTGTCGCGGTGTCGCAGGTTTGTAGCAACCCGCGTTCGGCCGCTGCGCCCGATTGCAATTGTGCGCGCGCAACGAGCGTCGCGTCATCGGTTAGCGTGGCGACGGCGCGTGTTGCTGCGCTGAGCGCCAGCGCGGCGATCGTCAACAGCACCATCGCGACGAGGCATTCGACGAGCACGCGACCGTGACGTGAACGGCGAGTGGGTCGCGAGGGTGGGTGCGGGAGCGCGGAGTGAGTGGACACACGGTGACAGTAGTCGACGTGCTCGACGTCTCCATCACCGAATTATTGCGCGCCCTACAATTCTATTGCGGCGTTGTGGAGGAGCCTATTCCAACAACAAACACAAAGAAACAGCAACCGCATTTGACG
>JAYSVL010000155.1:0-2335 GCA_043718595.1 Gemmatimonadaceae bacterium | reverse complement strand
GTCCAAGAGGCCAGCTCCGCGCGACTTCGCACCGGCGGATTGCGTTCAACACCAGATTGTGCCGCGGCTGCGCGCGGCACGAATCTTTACTACGTTATGCCGCGCCGAGCGGACCGACTATGGCGCGCGCTGCGCCGGGTAGACCCGCAACGCCGCGATTAACCATTTTCCGCCTTGGCGAACGCTTACCCATGTTCCCCGATTCGCGCGGACGGGCCCTTCGTTGAACCGAGCCGCTGTCTCTACGATTGCGACATCTTGCCCAAGGAAACGTATTCCTGTAACCGTAAGACTGAATCGCATTGTCGGTGGCCATTTTGCCAATTCCGCTCCGTCCACGCGACGCATTGCCTCTCGTCCGGAAACGAGCGGTCCATCGCCATTGATCTCATCGCCGTCGACCGTGAAGAGTGCGCCAAGCGCGGCGGCATCCCGCTTATTTAGCGCGTTCTCAATCGCGACGGCGTGCGCGCGAAGCGCGGCCTCGTCCGCTGCACGGCCCTGCGCCGGCAGGTTGGTGGATCCACAAACAACGGCGAGTGCGACCACGAACTTGAGCATGACTCCTCCTCCACATTGAAGTGAACTGGTTGGTTCTGTTGCGTTCCAACGCTGGGCGGACACTACTTCATTCGTCGAATGGTCATGCGGACCGACGCACTATCAACGGTCTGACGAAAGTCCAGCCCCTGCTGCCGGGCAATCGTCTGATGGAACGATCCAAACATCGCATCGAAGTCCGCAGGTGTCACGCCGGTGAGGTTGTATTGCTGAATCGCGGCCACGTACGGCCGGTTCGCCGTGACGGTGATCGTACTGTCCGGTACTTCGGTCGCAACGAACTCGACGTCGCGCCACAATTGCCAGTTTCGGTGAATCGTGCGCGCCATGTCCGCAGGGGTGACGACGCCGGACCATGGGCCGAAGAAGCCCGCAAGTTCACGACCAATCTCGACGGCCGACTTTCCAGCCTTCATGCCTTCGCGAACGAGCATCACGGCGAACAGTGTGACCTGCTTGGATGCGCGATCCCATCGCTGCTCGGCGGTCAGCATCGGCAGGTCGAGGCGTTGCGCACCCGCACGGGCGCCCGTAAGCGTGGTGAGCAAGAGCAGGTTACTCAACAATACACGGCGCATGTTGTTCCTCGTGCACGGTGATGGTCGACGGCATAACGCTTGGGTTCAGTTGCAGCCGAATCAAATAACGCGAGCGCAGCGAGCATACAATAGCTCGGCTGTCAACTGCAACCCGAGACTGTGTGAAAAGTCTGTAGCGGTTGGCGATGAATGATGGTATCGTGGGCGCGTCTCCAACACGACGTGAGCCCCGATGCCGTACATCGCAGGCAGTGCGCGCGATCAACAGGTGTTATTCCCGGACGTGCTCGACGACTATGTGGGCGTGGACAATCCGGTGCGCTTCCTGGACGCGTTTGTCGACACCCTGGACCTGGCGAAGCTTGGCTTTCAGCGTGCGACACCGAACGCGACGGGCCGGCCCCCGTATGATCCGGCCGATCTGCTCCGCCTCTACCTGTACGGCTACCTACACCGCCTGCGCTCGAGTCGCAAACTGGAGCAGGAGACGCACCGTAACATTGAGGTGATCTGGCTGGTGCGGAAGCTGCGGCCCGACTTCAAGACCATTGCCGACTTTCGGCGCGATCATCCCGTCGCCCTCAAAGGCGTCTGCCGCGAGTTTACGCTGCTCTGCAAGAAACTGGAACTCTTTGGGGGCGAACTGGTCGCGATCGACGGCAGCAAGTTTCGCGCGTCGAACAACAAGGATCGGAACTTCTCCCGTGACGCGCTGGACGAGTTGCTGACGGCGATCGACGCGCGCATTGCGGCCTACGTCGAGCGACTGGATGCGCACGATGCGGCCGAGGCGCCTGACACGACCGGGTCGGTGACGGCGCCCGGCCTCCAGGGGAAACTCACCGCCTTGCGCGCGCGCCGCACGACGTATCGCGAGCTGCTCGCGGAGCTGACGGCGAGCGGCGACACGCAGATTTCCCAAACCGATCCGGACAGTCGCAGCATGCGCGTCGGGACCGGCGTGGCCGTCTGCTACAATGTGCAAACGGCCGTCGATGCGAAGCATATGCTCATCGTGGCGCACGACGTCGTGAATGCGCCGACGGATCAAGCGCAGTTGAGTCCGATGGCGATTGCGGCGCAGGCGATCCTGGCCGCGCCAGATTTGCATGTCGTCGCCGACCGCGGCTACTACAGCGGTCCGGAGATCCTCGCGTGTCTCGACGCCGGCATCACGCCCACGGTGCCCAAGCCGCACACGTCGGCGAATGCGAAACTTGGCCTGTTTACGAAAG